>NZ_JBSGZI010000006.1:0-135585 GCF_053610945.1 Streptomyces sp. NPDC054849 | reverse complement strand
CTTACCCCGGGCCCCCCTCCGCCGTGCGGGCCCCCCCCCCGGACGCCGCGGGCTCGGCCGACAAGATCCGAAAGAGACGGCCTAGACTCGGCGGACCGCCACACCCGCGCCCCCGCCGCCACCCGGCTGGGGCGCGGTTCTCCGTACCTCGTACCCCAGGGGGCCGTCCGTGACCACCGCCCGCAGCTACCGCCAGCCCGGAACGGTCCTCACCGACCACCGGTTCTCCGTCCCCCTGGACCACGCGCGCCCGGACGGGGAGCGGATCGAGCTGTACGCCCGCGAGGTGGTCGCCACCGGCAAGGATCCGGAGACCCTGCCCTGGCTGCTGTACCTGGAGGGCGGTCCGGGCTTCGGCGCCCGCCGTTTCATCGGCCGGCAGGCCTGGCTGGAGCGAGCCCTGAGCGAGTACCGGGTACTGCTGCTCGACCAGCGGGGCACCGGACGCTCCACCCCGGTGAACCGGCAGACGCTGCCCCTGCGCGGCACCCCCGCGCAACAGGCCGACTACCTGGCCCACTTCCGCTCCGACTCCATCGTGCGCGACGCCGAGGCGATCCGCCCCGGCCTGACCGGCGGCGCGCCCTGGACCGTGCTCGGCCAGAGCTTCGGCGGCTTCTGTGCGACCCGTTACCTCTCCACCGCGCCCGAGGGCCTCGCCGCCGCCCTGATCACCGGCGGCCTCCCGTCCCTGACCGCGACCGCCGACGAGGTGTACGAGGCCGCGTACCCGCGCATCGAGCGCAAGAACCTGGCCCACTACGACCGTTACCCGATGGACGTCGAGCGCGCCCGCCGGATCGCCGCCCACCTCGCTGAGCGCCCCGCCGCACTTCCCGGCGGCCACACACTGACCGTCGAGGCCTTCCAGTCCCTCGGCATCCTCCTCGGCGGCGGCGACGGCAGCCACCAGCTCCACTACCTGCTGGAGGACGCCTTCGTCCCGACGACCGCGGGGCCGGCCCTGTCCGACGCCTTCCTGGAGAGCGTGCGCGGGCTCCTCTCCTTCGCCGGCCACCCCCTCTACGCGCTGGTCCACGAGGCGATCTACGCCCAGGACCCGGCCACGCCCACCGCCTGGGCCGCCGACCGGGTCCGCGCGGGCCACCCCTGCTTCGACGCGGACAAGACCCTCGCGGGGGACGAGCCCCTGCTCTTCACCGGCGAGACCATCCACCCGTGGCACTTCACCACGGACCCCGCCCTCGCCCCGCTCCGCGAGACCGCCGAACTCCTGGCCGCCCGTACAGGCTGGCAGCCCCTCTACGACCCGGCGCGCCTGGCGGCCAACGAGGTGCCGGTGGCGGCCGCCGTCTACCACGACGACATGTACGTGGACACCGCGGACTCGCTGCGCACGGCCCGCGCCGTCCGGGGCCTGCGGACCTGGGTGACGGACGAGTTCGAGCACGACGGAGTCCGCGCCGGCGGCACCCGTGTCCTGGACCGCCTGCTGTCCCTCGTACGCGACGAGGCCTGAGTCAGGCGGGTTCCACGAAGGCGCGGGTCAGGTGCGCGGTGGCCAGCAGGGCGCCGCGCTCCACGGCCCGGGCCAGCAGCGCCTCCCGCGAGGCCCGGGCGGCGGCCCGGTCGCGCTCGTGGGAGTACGGGACCGCGGGGTTGCCCAGCTGCACGGCGTGCACCAGCACATCTCCGGTGACCAGCACGTCCCGGGCCCCGGGGCCCTGCTCCACCAGCACCGACTGGTGTCCCGGGGTGTGCCCCGGCGTCGGCAGCAGAGTGAGGCCCGGCGCGAGCCGGTGCGGCCCGTCCACCTCGTGCAGCTGCCCCGTGGCCCGCAGCGGCGCGACCGTCCAGTCCCACACCGGGTCCGCCCGGTCCAGCGAGGCGACCTCCGCGCGCTGGACGACGTACTGCGCGGCCGGGAAGAGCGGTTGCCCGTCCGCCCCCGAGGACCAGCCCGCGTGGTCCTCGTGCAGATGGGTCAGGACCACGGTCTCCACGTCGGCCGCAGCGATGCCTGCGGCCGCGAGGACGGCGGGCAGCCGCCCCGGCACCGGAGCCCAGCCGGCGGCGGGCCCCTGCGCCGGGCCGACCCCGGCGTCCACCAGCACCCAGCGGCCGCCGGGCCGGGCGATCGCGAAGCAGCGGAAGTCCAGCAGCCAGGTGCCGTCCGGCCCGGCCGCGCCCGGATCGAGCAGTGCCGCGCGCGCCCAGTCGGCCGCATCGGCGCCGGGGAAGGCGACGTGCTCCGGTTCGAAGAAGCTGCCGGTGGCGTCCAGCAGTGCCACTACCCGCCCGTGTCTCTCCATTCGCCTATTGTGCGATGCATGACCGAACAGACTCCCCAGCAGGCCCTCTTGCAGCCCATGCCCACCGACTGGACGCGCGCGCTCGCGGTCGTCGCCCACCCCGACGACCTCGAGTACGGGTGCGCGGCCGCGATCGCCGACTGGACGGACGGCGGGCGCGAGGTGGTCTACCTCCTCGCCACGCGCGGCGAGGCGGGCATCGACAGCACCGCCCCCGACGTGTGCGGGCCGCTGCGGGAGGCGGAGCAGCGGGCGAGCGCCGCGGTCGTCGGGGTGTCCGAGGTGGAGTTCCTGGACTACCGCGACGGCATCGTCGAGTACGGCCTCGACCTGCGCCGGGACATCGCCGCGGCCATCCGGCGGCACCGCCCCGAGCTGCTGATCACCCTCAATCACCGTGACACGTGGGGAGGCGCGCAGGGCGGCGGTTTCTGGAACACCCCCGACCACAAGGCCGTCGGCCGGGCGACGCTGGACGCGGCCGGTGACGCCGGCAACCGGTGGATCTTCCCCGAACTCATCTCCGAGCAGGGCCTGGAGCCGTGGAACGGTGTGCGCTGGGTCGCGGTCGCCGGATCCAACACCCCGACGCACGCGGCCGACGCCGGGCCCGGTCTCGAGCGTTCGGTGAAGTCCCTGCTGGAGCACAAGGCGTACATCGAGGTGCTGACGGACCAGGACCCCGAGGAGTACGTGCGCGGCTTCCTCACCGGCAACGTCCAGCAGGCGGCGGCCCGCTTCGGCGGCCGTCCGGCGGTCCCGTTCGAGGTCTTCCCCCGCTGACCCGCATCCCTCTAGTCTGACGGTCCGTCATGCGTCTACGGGGGGCGGGTGCGGAACGGTGATCGACACCATCTCCACGGAGATCGCGGAGGGCGAGGAGCGGATCCGGCTGGAACGGTCGGACGGCATCGCGGTCCTCACCCTCTGCCGCCCGGACAAGCTCAACGGCTGGAGCTGGGAGTCCACCCGCCAGCTGGGCCTGCTGGCGGACCGGATCCGCTTCGACGCCTCGGTCCGTACGGTGCTCCTGCGGGCCGAGGGCCGGGCCTTCTGCGCGGGCATCGACGTGACCGCCCCGGGCGGCGCCATCACGGGCGGTTCGGCCGCCGAGCGCACCCGTGACTACTACGAGGGCATCCGCTGGGTCCACGAGCGCTTCGCGGTCCTCGCCCGCCTCCCGCAGCCGGTGGTTGCCGCCGTCCAGGGGTACTGCCTCGGGTTCGGCTTCGAGCTGGCGCTGATGGCCGATGTCCGGGTCGCGGCCGAGGACGCCGTCTTCGCCCTGCCGGAGGCCGGTCTGGGCGTGGCGGTGGACGCGGGCGGCGACCTGCGGATCGCCCGCGAGGCGGGCGCGGGCTGGGCCAAGTACCTGGCCTTGACGGGCCGGCGCATCGACGCCGAGACCGCGCAGCGCCTGAATCTGGTCCAGCTGGTCGTCCCCGGCGCGGACCTGGAGCCCACCTCCCGCGCCCTGGCGGCGGAGATCGCCGCGAACGCCCCGCTCGCCGTCCAGGGCATCAAGCGCGCCGTCGACGCCTACGCCGACGCCGCCCTCCCCGCGGCCCTCGACCGGGTGGCGATGACCGCGGCGCTCACCCTCACCTCGGACGACTGCCGCGAGGGGTACGGAGCCAAGGCGGCGCGCAGGCCCCCGCACTTCACGGGAGGCTGAGGAAGGTCGACCGGGAAAGGCCGGCGGCTGCGGGCCGAGGCGGGCCGACGCGGGCCGAGGCGGGCCGACGCGGGCCGAGGCAGGCCCGGGCAGGCCGGGGCGGACTCAGGGGCACGGACCGAACCCGCCGCGCCCCAGCTGCTCCCGCACCGGGACCACCTCCGGATTGACCACCGACCGGCGCTGCCAGTTCGCGCCGTCCACCACCAGGGTGTGGCCGGTGACGAACCGGGCGTAGGGCGAGGCCAGAAAGGTGGCGGCCCAGCCCAGCTCACGCGGCGCACCGACGCGCAGCGCGGGCTGCCGGGCGTCCTGCGCGCCGGGCTCGCCGGGCGCGGACGCGGCGCGCTCCAGGCCGCCCCGGATGTCCTCGGTCATGTCGGCGTGCGGGAACAGACCGGGGACGAGCCCGTTGATCTGGATGCCGTACGGGCCCCACTCCACGGCGAGCGTCTCCACCAGATTCTTCACTCCCGCCTTGGCGGCCGCGCTGTGGGCGAAACCAGGGCCGCCGGTCCAGGCGTACGAGGCGCCGACGTTCACGATCGACCCGGGGGTGCCCGCGGTGAGGTGGCGGCGGGCGAACTCGCGGGTCATGAACCACGTGCCGGTCAAGGTGATGTCGACCACCGCCCGCCAGGCGTTCGGCGAGAGGTCCTCCGCCGGGGACGGGAAGTTCGCGGCCGCGTTGTTGACCAGCACGTCGGGCAGCCCGAACGCCGCCTGCGCCGCGTCGAAGACCTCGGCGACCCGCTCGGGATCCCGGATGTCGCAGACGGCGGACGTCACCCGGCCCGCGCCGGGGACGGCCGCCAGCTCCTGGCGCGCCACCTCCAGCTGCCCGGCCCGCCGGCTCGCGATCACCAGATCGGCGCCGAGCCGGGCGAACTCGGTGGCGATGGCCTTGCCCAGCCCGGTGCCGCCGCCGGTCACGAGGACCACCTGCCCGGCGTACGTACCGGGAGGCAGGGCGGCGACACCGGGCGGCGGCGGCGCGGGCAGGCCGCGCAGGGGGTTCCCGCTGCGCCCGTCGATGCTCTCCATGCGCCCATCGATAGCGTGCGGGAGCCCAGATCGCCATGCCGCGGCGAGGATCAACTCTGCGGCGCGTACGCCTGCTTGCTCGCGCAGTTCCAGATCACCGCCGTGCTCGCCTGGGTGTTCCGGTCGACGACGGAGCCGCCGACCCGGTCGTCGTCCGTGGCGGCGAAGGCACGGCTGAGGGTGTCGCCGGTCGAGCCCGCCGGATGCGGCAGCGCCAGCGGAGCGCCCTTGCCGGTCCAGTAGACGGCCTGGAAGTAGCTGGGCCAGCTCTCCTCGAAGGTGGTCGCGGTGCCGACGGCCACGTTCGTGGTCGGGCTGCTGCCCGACAGCTCCAGGTCGCGGTGGCCGCCCAGCCGGCCCGGGTCGGTGGGCAGGGCGTCGTACGGCTTCTTCCAGACGGCCGGGGTCCTCGTCGGGTCGTTGCGGTAGTGGTAGTGCTCCAGACCGACCACCCGGCCCCGGTCGTCGATGTCCCGGCCGATCGTGCTGAACGAGGCGTGGTAGCCGTTCCACACCTGGAGGCTGTAGGGCGGGTAGCCGCCGCCGGCGGGCCAGACCACCGGGAAGGTCTTGGTGACCTCGATGTCGTTCTCGGCGTCGAAGTAGGAGCCGGTGGCCGTTCCGACGATGTCTCCGCGCTTGTTGATGCCGGTCAGCGAGATGATCCGGGTGCCCGGGATCGCATCGGAGGGAACGGGCAGTTCGCGCACGACCTGGCCGTTCACCCACTCCTTGGCGACGCCGCCGTCCACGGCGACGACCCGGCCTGACGCGTTGACGTCGACATCCACCTCGTAGTGCCCGGCGGCGGGCGCGGTGAGCGCCTCGGAGGTCGCGGACCCCATCCGGTGGGTGAAGGCGACGGCGGCGCGGTCCGCGGTGCGCGTCGCGCTGCCCACCATCAGGCCCTCGGCGCTGACGGCCTTGATGCTGCCCTGGTCGAAGCCGGCGGGCAGCGGGACCGCGTGGACCGTGTGCTCGGCGCCGGTCCAGTAGGCGGGCCGGCCGCCGCTCTCGCCGACCGCGAGTCCGTCTGCGCCGAAGCCCGCCACCGTGCCCCCGCCGAGCCCCGGCAGGGCGGGCAGGAGATCGACGGCCGGCGTGCAGGCGGCCGTGCCGGCTGCCGCCGAGGCCGGTCCGGCGGCGGTGATCAGCCCCGCGAGGACGGCAGCGGCCCCCGCCGCGGCCGTCACGCTTCTCATCCCGATTCTGTTCACGACTGGGTCCCCCTGATGGTGCGTGTCATATGCCGTACGGCATCTGCCTGTTGATCCATTTGATCTACGGGACACATGCTGCCCGACCGGCAGGCCATATGCACGCGCGTTCGCACCGACCGCCGCGGAGGGGCGCGGAACCCGTCCGCGTCAACACGGACCGCTCTGTACCCCGAGGTGCTCGGATGGGTTCACAGGAGGGCAAGCGACCGCTTAGTATGCGCCCGGAGCGTGATTCCTCGACGGCGGCTGGAGGCCCCGGATGCAGGCATGGCGAGTACATACCCCCGGCGAGCCTCGTGAGGCCATGCGCCTTGAAGAGGTTCCCGAACCGGTCCCCGGCGAGGGCGAGGTGAGACTCAGGGTGCTCGCCGCCAACGTCAACTTCCCCGACGCGCTGCTCGTCCGGGGGCAGTACCAGATCCGGCCGCCGCTGCCCTTCACCCCGGGCGTCGAGATCTGCGGCGAGACGGAGGACGGCCGCCGCGTCATCGCCAATCCGAGCCTGCCGCACGGCGGTTTCGCCGAGTACGTCACGGCGCCCGCGCGCGCCCTGCTGCCGGCCCCGGACACGCTCGACGACGCCGAGGCCGCCGCCCTGCACATCGGCTACCAGACCGGCTGGTTCGGCCTGCACCGCCGCGCCCGCCTCCAGTCCGGCGAGACCCTCCTGGTGCACGCCGCCGCCGGAGGCGTCGGCAGCGCCGCCGTCCAGCTCGGCAAGGCCGCCGGGGCCACCGTCATCGGGGTCGTCGGAGGCAAGGCCAAGGCGCGCACCGCCGAGGAGCTCGGCTGCGACCTGGTGATCGACCGTACGACGGAGGACATCGTCGCCCGCGTCAAGGAGTTCACCGGCGGACGCGGCGCCGACGTCGTCTACGACCCGGTCGGCGGCGACGCCTACACGGCCTCCGCCAAATGCGTGGCCTTCGAGGGCCGGATCGTCGTCGTCGGGTTCGCGAGCGGCACCATCCCCGCCCCGGCCCTCAACCACGCACTGGTGAAGAACTACGCCGTGCTCGGCCTGCACTGGGGGCTGTACGCCACCAAGGAGCCCGCCGCGATCCCCGCCTGCCACGCCGAGCTCACCCGGCTCGCCGCCGAGGGCGCCATCAGGCCCCTGGTCAGCGAACGACTCCCGCTCGCCGCGGCCGCCGACGCCGTACAGCGCCTCGCCGACGGGACGACGACGGGCCGGCTGGTCGTCGTACCGGCCCTGGACGGAGGCCCCCGATGACCCGCACGTACGTCACCGCCGAGGAACTGCGCGCCCGCGTGCGGGAACTGCTCGGGGCGCACCCGCCCGCGGCCACGTCCCGTGCGGACTTCCTGCGCGCCCGCTTCGACGCCGGGCTCGCCTGGGTCCACTACCCCGAGGGCCTCGGAGGCCTCGGCGCGCCCCGCTCCCTCCAGGCCGTCGTCGACGCCGAGCTGGAGACCGGGGGCGCCCCCGGCAACGACCCGCGCCGGATCGGCATCGGCCTCGGCATGGCCGCACCCACGATCCTCGCGTACGGCACCGAGGCGCAGAAGCACCGCTTCCTGCGCCCCCTGTGGACCGGCGAAGAGGTCTGGTGCCAGCTCTTCAGCGAGCCCGGCGCCGGATCCGACCTGGCCGCGCTCGGCACCCGCGCCGTCCTCGACGAGGACACCGGCGAGTGGGTGGTCGACGGCCAGAAGGTGTGGACCTCCAGCGCCCACAACGCCCGCTGGGCCATCCTGATCGCCCGCACCGACCCGGCGCTCCCCAAGCACCAGGGCATCACCTACTTCCTCTGCGACATGCACGCCCCCGGCGTCGAGGTCCGGCCGCTGCGCCAGATCACCGGCGAGGCGGAGTTCAACGAGGTCTTCCTCACCGGCGTCCGCATCCCCGACGCCCACCGCCTCGGCGCGGTCGGCGAGGGCTGGGCGGTCGCCCGCACCACCCTCATGAACGAGCGGGTCTCCATCGGGGGCATGCGCATCCCGCGCGAGGGCGGCATGATCGCACCGGTCGCCGCCGCCTGGCGCGAACGCCCCGAGCTGCGCACCCACGCGCTTCACCAGCGGCTGCTGGAACTGTGGGTCGAGGCCGAGGTGGCCCGGCTGACCGGGGAACGCCTGCGCCAGCAGCTCGTCGCCGGACAGCCCGGCCCCGAGGGATCGGGCATGAAGCTGACCTTCGCCCGCCTCAACCAGGAGATCAGCGGACTGGAGGTCGAACTCCTCGCGGAGGAGGGCCTCCTGTACGAGGACTGGACCATGAGCCGGCCCGAACTGGTCGACTTCACCGGCCGCGACGCCGGCTACCGCTACCTGCGCGCCAAGGGCAACAGCATCGAGGGCGGCACCAGCGAAATCCTCCTCAACATCGTCGCCGAACGCGTCCTCGGCCTGCCCCCCGAGCCGCGCGACGACAAGGACCTCGCCTGGAAGGACCTCGCCCGATGACGACGCCGACAAGGCCGACCACGCCGACGACGCCGGCGGCACCCGCCGACCTGCTCTACTCCGAGACCGAGGAGGAGCTGCGCTCCGCCGTCCGGGCGCTCCTCACCGACCGCTGCGACGCGAAGAGCGTTCTCGCCCGGGCCGAGACCGACCGGCCGCACGATCCGGCCCTGTGGCACACCCTCGCCGTCGAGATCGGCGCGGCCGGACTCCTCGTACCCGAGAAGCTCGGGGGGCAGGGCGCCGGTCACCGAGAGGCGGCCGTGGTCCTGGAGGAGCTGGGCCGGGCCGTGGCGCCCGCCCCGTACCTGACGAGCGCCGTGCTCGCCACGGAGATCCTGCTCGGCTGCGACACCCCTGAGGCCACCCCGCTGCTGCGCGAGCTGGCCTCCGGCCGCACCGTGTGCGCACCGGCCGTGCCGCTGACCCTCGCCCCGGGGGCGCGCCTGCCCGCCGCCGTCCGCGACTCCGGCGGGGGTGTCCTCACCGGCAGGGTCACCGCGGTGGCGGACACGGTGGCCGCCGACGTCCTGCTGGTCGTGGCCGACACGGGGCTGTACGCCGTTCCGGCCGCCTCGGTCGGAGTGACTCCCCAGGTGCCGCTGGACCTCACCCGCCCGCTCGCCACCGTCACCCTCGACGCGGCGGCGGGCACCTGCCTCGCCGACCCGGCAACGGCCCGCGCGGCCGTCGCCGGAGCCCTGCTCTCGGGGGCGGGCCTGCTCGCCTCCGAGCAGTTGGGGATCGCCGAGTGGTGCCTGACGGAGACGGTCGCCCACGTTCGCGGCCGCCACCAGTTCAACCGGCCCAT
This sequence comes from Streptomyces sp. NPDC054849, assembly GCF_053610945.1. NCBI lineage: Bacteria > Bacillati > Actinomycetota > Actinomycetes > Kitasatosporales > Streptomycetaceae > Streptomyces > Streptomyces sp. NPDC054849. The sequence goes on along the minus strand of NZ_JBSGZI010000006.1, from coordinate 126,132 downwards.
CGGCTCCTTCCAAGCCCTCAAGCACCGCCTTGCCCGGCTCTGGCTCGACGTCGCCTCCGCGCGTGCGGCGGCGAGGGCCGCGGCCGACGCCCTCGCCACCGCGGCCCCCGACGCACCCCTGACGGTCGCCGTGGCCCAGGCCTACTGCTCGGGCGTGGCCGTCCGCGCCGCCGAGGAGTGCGTCCAGCTCCACGGCGGCATCGGCATGACCTGGGAACACCCGGCCCACCTCTACCTCAAGCGGGCCAAGGCCGATTCCCTGGCCCTCGGCGCGGCGGGACACCACCGCGGCCTGGTCGCGGACTTCGCGGAACTCCCGGCCCCGTAGCCCCACGGGAGGTGGGGCACGGGTGCCGGTACGCCCGGTGACGAGTCCGTCGGCCATCCCCGGTCGGGGGGAACGCTCTGCTCCGGGCCGGCGGACAGGATCGTCGTGCGTGCGGCGATCCTCCCGTCGTGCTCCCCGCCGACGTGGTGGGCGGTCGTCTCCGCCAGTGGGCCCTGCCTCGTCCTGGAGGGATCCTGACCGGGTGTCACCGGCGAGGTCGTCCGCGACGTCCCCTGCGGGGAGTTCCCTCCGCCGGCGCTGCCGCTGGTGTACGCGACCGGCGTATGTGCAGGCGCGGCCGTCCACGCAGGCCTGCACCGGGCTGGCTCTCCGGACGCCGTCACACCGCCGTTTCCGCCGCCCTCGCCCGCGCGCTGCGCAGGGCCGCGATCTTCTGCGACCTCCTCCCGCCCCGCCTTCGCGGCGTCCCGGGGTGACCTCCCCCGCCGTGCGGCGTTAGACCCGTAGCCGCGGGCCACCGAGCGAGGGAGACCGTATGTTCGCAGCATCCGCCGCCGCACCACTGACCCGCCGCGCGGTCCTCCGCACGGCCTTCACCGCTGCCTTGCTCGCCGGCACGGCAGCGGTCCTGGCCCCCGTGCTGCGCGCGCGGCGCCCCCGCCAGACCCTCACCCCGGCGCCGCTCGCCGAGGAGGAGACGTACCGCGGCCGGCACATCGCCGTCGACGTCGCCGGGGTCCGCATCGACGGCCGCCCGCTGCACGTCATGCGCCGGGCCGACGGCAGCTACCTCAGCGGGATCAACCACTTCGAGTCGTACGGGACACCTCTGGAACTGGCCCGCGCCGCCGTCGACGAACTGGGCACGGCCCAACTGGCCTTCACAGGGGCCCCGCACCACGGCTGACACATCCACGGGAACGGAAGGAGCCCCGCGTTGCACACCCGGCAGAACCAGAAGAACCTGACCAGCGCCCAGAAGAAGCGGTTCACGGCGGCGGTGCTGGAGCTCAAGCGCAGCGGGGCCTACGACGCCCTGGTGCGCACCCACGACAAGTACTTCGTGCCCGACCGCGACCGCAAGCTGCGCGTCGGGCACATGTCCCCGTCGTTCTTCCCCTGGCACCGGCTCTACCTGCTGGAGTTCGAGAAGCAGCTCCAGGCGGTCGACCGGGGCGTGTCCATCCCGTACTGGGACTGGACCACCGACACCAGCCCGGTCTCCTCCCTGTGGGCCGACGACTTCCTGGGCGGCACCGGCCGGGCGGGCGACCGCAAGGTGATGACCGGACCGTTCGCCTATGACAAGGGCAAGTGGACGGTGACCGTCGGCATCACGGAATCCGCCTTCCTCACCCGCAATCTCGGCCGCCCGCAGAACCCGATCAAGCTGCCCACCGCGGCGGAACTCCAGTGGGCGATCGACGACCCGGTCTACGACAGCTCCCCCTGGGACTCCACCGCCTCCGCGGGGGGCTTCCGCAACAAGCTGGAGGGCTGGGCCGCCCCCAGGAGCGAGCGCTGGCGCAACCACAACAAGGTGCACCAGTGGATCGGCGGCCACATGACGGGCGGCACGGCGCCCAACGACCCCGCGTTCTGGCTGCACCACGCCTTCGTCGACCTCATCTGGGACCGCTGGCAGCAGAAGCACCCCCGCTCCGGCTACCTGCCCGCCGCCCCCCTCGCCTCAGGCGACCTCCAGCGCGGTCGGGTGATCTCTCTCGACGAGCCGATGCCGCCGTGGAACATCACCCCGCGCGAGACGCTCGGCCACCGGGGCGTGTACCGCTACGAATGACACGAGCCGCACCTTTCACGGGAAAATGCCCTCGCCGGATCGGCGGGGGCATTTTCGTCGTTCAGATGTTCAGGTACTCAGGCGATCAGTGGCCGTAGCCCTCGCCCTCGGTGTGGTGGTCGCCGCCGTTGCCGGACACGTTGGCGCAGGTGTTGCCGAACGCCGGGTTCAGCAGAGCGATGACGTTCACGGTGTTGCCACAGACGTTGACCGGGACGTGCACCGGGACCTGGAGCAGGTTGCCCGACAGGACGCCGGGGGAGCCGACCGCCGCACCGTGCGCTCCGGCATCGGCGACGGCCAGACCGGCACCGGCGACCACGGCGCTACCGGTGACAGCGGTGATGGCGAATGCCTTCGCGATACGCGACATCAAGATCTCCTCGTGAGATATAGGGCGCCGCAGGAAGTGCGGCATTTGACATGGCGTACAACGCCGGGGCGGGCGAGGGGTCACGGCCGCTGGGCCTACCCGGTGACGGGAAAACGGATCGAGGCGAAATAGGGCCGCACCTGGCCGACATCACCCGGCCGCATGACCCCGACGACCCGGCCCGAGCAGCGCCGGCCCTGGTAGAGGGTCGCCGAGCCCCCGGTCTTGTTGGTGACCGCCCGGGAGCCGCCGCCCTCAGCCTCGACGCAGCCCTTCGGCGCGGTGAGCCCGTGGGCCCGGTCGTCCTGGCCGACGTACTGGAAGTCCGGCCCGGTGCCGGCGTGCGCCGGGCCGGCGAGGAGCGCGGCGCCGGTCAGCAGGACAGGCACGGCCAGGACGGGCAGAGTGTGGGGGATACGCAGGGATCGCATGCCCGACCAACCGCGCCGCGCCCCGGCCCGGTCACGCCTTGTCACCCTTGGGACGGCTGTGCGACCGTGCGCCCAGCTGCGGCATTCAGGAGGATGAGATGAGCGCAGAGGGCGCCGTCGGCGGTGTCGGTGGCCGGCCGCGGGTCAGGACCGGGGCCGGCGTGGTCGAGGGCCGGACCGGGGCCGCGGGGACCGCCGTCTTCCTGGGCATCCCGTACGCCGCCCCGCCCGTCGGAGCCCTCCGCTTCGCCGCGCCCGCGCTCCCCGCGGCCTGGGACGGCGTACGCGACGCCACCGCGTTCGGCCCCACCGCGCCCAAGGTGGCCTATCCGGACACCTTCGCGGCGCTGCTGCCCGACCCGGAGATCCCCGGCGACGACTGCCTGAGCGTGAACGTGTGGACCCCCGACCCGGCTCCCGGGGTCCGGCTGCCCGTCATGGTGTGGATTCACGGCGGGGCGCACACCCGCGGCTCCTCGGCCGTTCCCGTCTACGACGGCTCGGCCTTCGCCCGCGACGGGGTCGTGCTCGTCTCCTGCAACTTCCGCCTCGGTGTCCTCGGTTACGGCCTGTTCCCCGACGCCCCCGCCAACCGCGGCCTCCTGGACCAGATCGCCGTCCTGGAGTGGGTCCGCGACAACATCGAGGCCTTCGGCGGGGACCCCGACCGCGTCACCGTCTTCGGCGAATCCGCCGGAGCCATCAGCATCGGTTCGCTCCTGGCCGCCCCGCGGGCGTCCGGGCTCTTCTCCCGGGCCGTCCTGCAGAGCGGAGCCCCCGAGGTCCTGCCGCGCGTCAAGGTCCGCACCATGGTCCGGCGGATGGCCTCGCTGCTCAAGGTGGACGCCACCGCCGCGGCCTTCACGGCCACCGCCCTGCCCCACCTGCTCGCCGCGCAGGCCGCCGCCCTGCGCACGTCGGGTCCGCTCCTCGGCGGACCCGCCTTCGGCCTGGTCACCGACCCCGCCACGGTCCCGGACGACCCCCTTCACGCCCTGGCCACCGGCGCCGCTTCCGCCCAGGTGCCCCTGCTGCTCGGCTGGACCAGCGACGAGTACCGGCTCTGGCTCGCCCCCACCGGCGGGATGCGGCTGCTGGACCGGCTGGGCCCGCTCGCCGTGGCACTGGCCCGGGCCCGGGCGGGCAAGGACCGGGCCGCCGTACGGGTGCTGCGGGCCGCCCTGCCCGCGGCGAGTCCGGCCGAGTTCGCCGGACAGCTGCTCACCGACGCGCTGCTGCGCGACCCGCTGCGCAGGCTCGCGGGGGCGCGGCGGGCTGCGCCGAGCTTCCTGTACGAGTTCGGCTGGCCCTCCGGCGTCCCGGGGCTCGGCGCCTGCCACGCCTTGGAGCTGGGCTTCGTGTTCGACACGCTCGCGGCGCCCGAGGCCTCCTGGCTGGCCGGGCCGGACGCCCCGCAGGAGCTGGCCGACGAGATGCACGCAGCCTGGGTGCGGTTCGCGGTGACGGGCGATCCGGGCTGGGAGGCCTGGAACGGCGACGGCCCGCCGAAGGTGTTCGGCGGGCCGGAGCCCGATCGGACGGAGGCGCCGACGGCTACTCGACGGGTCCTTCCATGACCTTGCTGATGAACTGGACCGGTCCCTCGCCCATGTTCGGGACGTAGGTCTTCGCGTTGTGCTGGCCGCCCTTGATGACCCTCAGGTCGGTGTGGACGGGCCCCTTGTTGCCGAAGGTGGCGATGAACTTCTGCACGTCCGGCAGGGTCTTCTTGTTGTTCTCGCTGTCGCCGACCTGGAAGGCGAGATACACGTCCGGACCCTTGCGGTCGATGAGCTGCTTCGCCAGCACCTCCGGGTTGTTCTCGGCCTTCTCCTTGTCGTGGCCCTTCCACAGGGAGGAGTCCGGGACGATGTCCGGGCCGGAGGCGATCACGGCCTTGAACTTGTCCGGGTGCTTCAACACGGCCTTCAGGCCCGCGAACCCGCCGGTGGAGGAGCCCATGAAAGCCCAGCCGTCACGTGACTTGACGGTGCGGAAGTTCGCCTTCACCAGGTCCGGTACGTCCTCGGTCAGCCAGGTGCCCATCTTGGGCTGGCCGGGGATGTCGGAGCCGTCCCAGTAGACGCCCTTGTCGTCCGGCTCGGGGTTGAGCACCGGCATGGCGAGGATGAAGGGCTTGCTCTTCCCCTCGGCGTACCACTTGCCGATGCTGGTCTGCAGGCCGAGGTCGGTGCCCATCCAGTAGTTGTTCGGGAAACCCGCGCCGCCGGGGAGGGCGATCATGACCGGGAAGCCGCTCTTGGCGAACTTCGGGTCGCTGTACTCCTTGGGAGCCCAGACCCACACCTTGCCCTTGAAGCCCGACTTCTTGCCGTCCAGCGTGGTGACGGCCACGTGGGTGCCGTCGGGGAGGGTCATCGAATTCTTGAACTCGGCGGCCGGCCCGGTCGGCATGAGCATCTTGGAGCTCGCCGACTGCGGGGCGCCGTCGTTGTTCTTGCCGCCGCCCCCGGGCGTCTGACCGAAGGAGACCGCGGAGCCCTTGTCGGTGAAGGGGGGTATCTCGTAGTGGTTCAGCACGCCGGCGGTTATGCCCGCGAGCGCGAGTACGCAGGCACCCACGATCAGCCAGCGCCGGGCCCGTGACCTGCGGCGCGCAGGCTCGGGCTGATCCTCGTGGTCCTGCGGCTGCTGCCCGTACGGAGGCAGCGCGCCGCCCCCGGACTCGTACGGCTGCTGTCCGTACGGCCGGCCGTACTGGTCGCCGTGGGGCGGCTGCGGCTGCGGCTGCGGGTGCTGCGCTTGCGGCCGGTACGGCTGGTACTGCTGCCCGTCGGGTGCGTACGACATGTGCGGTGGCTCTCCGGATGGTGCTGCCCCAGGGGGGCGGGGTGGTCTGACGGCTGGTCCTTCCGTTCGCAGGATGAACGAAAGGGCGTCAGGGTTCCGCGTTTTTCCTTCTCTTGGGGTTTCCTGGGGGAGGCCATTGCCTGCCGCCCGCACCGGCGCAGGAGTTCTCGTTCCCGGCGCCGCCCGTGCCTGGCCCCTGCGCATGCCGCTGGGTATGGTGCCCCCGCGCCGCTCCCGGAACTCCCACCATGCCCGGAACGCCCACCATGCCCGGAGTCACCCCATGACCCTCACGCGCCGGATCCTGATCTTCGCCACCGTCGTGGTCCTGCTCGCCGCCGTGGGCGCCCTCGCCGTTCTGAGGGCCTCCTCCCGGGCGCAGGAGAAGGACCAGGCCCGCACCGGCGGCCCGCGGATCTCCCCGGGCGCGGTCCTGCTGACCCCGGGCGAGGGCGGCCGGCGGATCGTGTTCCGGAACATGGCCTGGGGACCGCACCGTGACGAGCTCGCGACCGTGCCGGCCGACGCGCCGCAGGGCGCCCGTACCGCGTCCGGGGTGAGCTGTCTGCGCTTCCACGCGGCCGGGGGCACCGGGATCTGCCTCCAAGCCGAAGGGAGCGGGGTCCAGGACGGCTACCGGGCCGTCGTCCTCGACGCCCGCCTGCAGGAGGTGTCGGCGCATCCGCTCGGCGGCGTCCCCACCCGGGCCCGGGTGTCACCCGGCGGGCGCCTCGTCGCCTGGACCGTGTTCGTCGGCGGAGACTCTTACGCCGGTACGAACTTCTCGACGCGGACCTCGGTGCTCGACCTGCGCACCGGCAGGCTCGACGCTTCGCTGGAGGACTTCACCGTCCTCAAGGACGGCAAGCCGTACCGCAGCGCCGACGTGAACTTCTGGGGCGTGACCTTCGCCGCCGACGAGCGGACCTTCTACGCGACCCTGGGCACCGGCGGCCGGACCCACCTGGTCCGCGGGGACCTGGCGGAGCGCAGCGTGACCACCCTGCGCGAGAACGCCGAGTGCCCGTCCCTGGCGCCGGACGGGACCCGGGTGGTCTTCAAGAAGCGGGTGCCGGACCTGCCGGCCGAGGCGCCGTGGCGGCTGTACGCCCTGGACCTGGCCTCCGGCACGGAGACCCCGCTCGGCGAGGAGCGGAGCGTGGACGACCAGGTGGTATGGACGGACGACCGCACCGTCGCCTACTCACTGCCGGGGGACTTCGGCGCCGACCTGTACGCCGTGCCGGCCGACGGGAGCGGCGCCCCGACCCGGCTCATGGCCTCGGCTCTCGCCCCGGCCTTCCTCGGATGAGGAGGCCGGAGCGGGGCCGTGCACGCCGGAGCGGGGGCGGGGGCAGGACCGTTTTTCCGTTCTTCTGTTCTTCCGTCCTGGTCAGGCCGGGACCAGGGTCTTGCGGCGCCGCTTGCGCTGCGCGCCGGCCGACAGCCTCAGCTCGATGATCGACCGCACGGCCGGCCACTCCTCGTCGAGGACCGAGTAGAAGGCGGTACTGCGGACGGCGCCGTCGAGCCCCCGCGAATGAGCCCGGCGGACCCCCTCACTGGTGAAGCCGAGCCGTTCCATGGCGGCCCGCGATCGACCGTTGCGCGCATCCGCGCGCAGCGAGATGCGCCGGACGCCCCAGGTCTCGAAGGCATGGCGGAGCATGAGCAGCTTCGCCTCGGTGTTGATGCCGGTCCCCTGGGCGCCCGGGGACAGCCAGGTATTGCCGATCTCGGCGGCATCGGGGATCGCCGTGGCCGGATCGCCGAACGGGACGCCTGGCACGGCGGGCCACACCAGCGGCCCCTGCCAGTAGTCGAGTTCCAGGAACCGGGTCGAACCGACGACCCGCCCGTCGGTGGCTCTGACCACCGCGAACGGGAGCGATCGACCCGCCGCCTGATCGGCGAGGGCACGGTCGATGTACTCGTGGGACGCCTGCACCCCATGGGGTACGGGGGTGAAGGCGTAAGTCGTACGATCCTCGGCACCGGCCACGGCCAGGGCCTCGGTGTGGTGGGGTGCGAGGGGCTCGAGCCGCACGGTGCGGCCCGCGAGGTGTACGGGTACGGGCACGGAGCCTTCGGTCCTTCTGGGCGGTGGGGTGGTTGCACAGTCTGCGTCCATGACGTCGCCCCCCGTGCAAAACACGAGTGAAAGGCAACCGGCTGTCAGGTGAACGCGAGTGGCTCAATGTAGCCCCTTAAAGTCCTCTCATGAACCCCCAATTTGGCAATGGCGTGCCATTGGTTTTCGACGACTCGGGTCCCCGGGACGGAGTGCCCGTAATCCTGATTCACGGACATCCCTTCAACCGCACGATGTGGGCCCCCCAGACGGCCGCACTGACGACCGCCGGTTACCGCGTGATCACGCCTGACCTGCGGGGATACGGGGAAAGCCCGGTGCTCCCGGGCAAGGCGCTGCTCGCCGATCTCGCCGATGACCTCGCCTCCCTCCTCGCCGGTCTGGGCATCGAACAGGTGGTCGTCGGCGGTGTGTCCATGGGCGGTCAGATCGCGATGGAGATGCGACTGCGCCACCCGGGTCTGGTACGGGCCCTCGTCCTGTCCGACACCTCCCCGGTTCCGGAGAGTGAGGACGGTGCGAAGCTCCGCCGCGAGACCGCCGAACGGCTCCTCGCCGAGGGCATGGAGCCCTACGCCGAAGAGGTCATCGACAAGATGCTCGCGCCCTACAACGTGATCGGCATGCCCGAGGCCGCCGCGCGGGTGAGCGCCATGATGTGCGCCACCGACCCCGAGGGCGCGGCCGCCGCTCTGCGCGGCCGGGCCGAGCGCCCCGACTACCGGCCGGTGCTCGCCGTGGCCGCCGAGCCCTGCCTGGTCCTCGTCGGCGCGGACGACGTCTACACCCCGGTCGCGGAGGCCGAGGCCCTGCACGCGCTGCTGCCGCACTCGGTCCTCACCGTGGTCGAGGGGGCCGGCCACCTGCCGGGCGTGGAGCAGCCGGAGGCCTTCAACCGGGCGCTGCTGGAGTTCCTCGCCGGGCTCTGAGCCGGGCGAGGCGACCGCCGGCCCCCCGATCGTGAGGCGGGCGGGATCCGCCCGACTGTGTCTTTGCAACGGGAGGGCGGGCCCGCGGGGGCCGCCGTACAGTCGGGACGGATGTTTCAGTCGAGGAGGACGCTCATGCTGCGCGGGTTTGCGACGATCAACTTCTGGGCCGACGACCTGGAGGCGGCCAAGGCCTGGTACACCGAGCTGCTCGGGATCGCCCCCTACTTCGAGCGGCCCGGGTACGCCGAGTTCCGCATCGGTGACTACCAGCACGAGCTGGGCATCGTCGACCGCCGCTACGCCCCGCCGGGCGCGGCCAAGGACCCGGGCGGTGCGGTGGCCTACTGGGCGGTCGACGACCTCACGGCGGTCCGGCAGCGGCTGCTGGAGCTGGGAGCCGAGGAGTACCAGCCGATCACCGCGCACGGCGACGGGGGCTTCGTCACGGCGGCCGTCACCGACCCGTTCGGCAACGTGCTCGGCATCATGCGCAACCCGCACTACCTGGAGATCCTCGAAGGAGCCACCCCGGACCCCGCCTGATCGGGGAGATCCGTCCGACCAGGCCGTGGCGCACGCCGCGGCCTGCTCCGTTGCCGGGCGACGGGCCCGGAGGACCCGGAACGCGCTGCGTCGCTGCCGGCCACGCCCCCCAGACATGCCCCCCGGGCTGTCCGCGTACGGGTACGGCCCGCCTTCCTGGCGCCCAGGTGACGTGAGCACGCTGCGGCGGACCTGCGATCATTCCGGCATGGACGACGTACTGCGGCGACTGGCCGCCGTGGGACCCTTCTTCACCGTCCCGTACGGGAAGGAGCCGCCCGGGCCCGGCTTTCGGCCGCTGACCGAGCTGTACGGGGAGCACCTCGAGCCGTACGTCGCCGAGGTGGGCCGGCGGATCGGCAGTGGTCCCGGCAGGGTGGCCGCCTCGACCGCGCAGCTCGGGATCGCCTCCCGGCTGTGGTCGCTCGGGCTGGGGTGCGCGGCGCTGGCCGGCCGGGTGCCGGACCTCGCCGCCGAGCGGGTGTGGTGGCGGCTGCCGGACACGGGGTCGCTGCAGCTGTGGCTGCCCGAGCCCGCCGACCTGCCGCCCGCGATGCTCGGGGAGACCGTCCTGGGGAACCTGGACGTACTCGACGCCGGCCTGCGGGAGCGGTTCGGCGTCTCGTCGAAGGTGCTGCGGGGGAACGCGGCGTCGGGGCTCGTCGGGGCGCTGCGTGTGCTGATCGACCGGGTTCCGGGCGGCGTCGCCGTGGAGCTGACGGGCGCTCTGCTGGCCGAGGGCGGAGCCCTCGCGGGCACCGGCACGTTCCTCCACGAGGAGGGGCTCGGGGTGGCCTTCGTCCGGCGCAGCTGCTGCCTCTACTACCAGGTGCCCGGCGGCGGGCTCTGCGGGGACTGCGTCCTGCGGACCGGGAGGCGGGCCCGGTGACGGTGCCTGCTGCGCGTGGTGCCTGCTGCGCACGCGTCGTGCGTACGTGCAAACGGACGGAGGCCACCGGGGCGCAGTTGCACCGCACCCCGATGGCCCCGCAGCAGCACTGCGACGTCGTCTTCGGCCGGATGGCCGACGTCCTGCGCCGCCGGCGCGTCCCGGAAACCCTTAGAAGGTCAGGTTCCAGGAGTCGATCTTGCCGATGTCGCCGCCGGCGTTGTCGTTGACCCGCAGCTTCCAGGTGCCGTTGGCGACCTCGGAGGAGGCGTTCACCGTGTAGACCTGGTTGATGTTGTCCGTGCTGCCGCCGGCCCGGTTGTGCACCGTGTAGACGGTGCCGTCGGGCGCGATGAGGTCGACCTTCAGGTCGCCGATGTAGGTGTGCACGATGTTCACGCCCACCTTGAGGGTGGCCGGGGCGTTGCCGGTGACACCGGCGACGGTGATCGGGCTCTCCACGGTGGTGTTGTCACCGATGGCGACGTCACCCGGGTTCTCGAAGTACTTGCCGGGCGGCGGGGTGGAGCCGACCGCCTTGAGGGCGTCGACCTGGCCCTCGCCGAAGAAGCCGTTCTTCGTGGTGGTGCCCTTGCAGCGGCTGTCCGACGGGCAGGCGACGTCGTTGGCCTGGGTGGCCAGCTTGTCGCGCAGCTGCGCCGGGGTGATGCCCGGGTTGGTGCTGACCAGCAGCGCGGCCACACCGGCGACGTGCGGTGAGGCCATCGATGTACCGCTCATGCTGCCGTACTTGCCGCCGGGCAGGGTGCTGTAGATGCCGGTGGCGTCGCCGCCCGGGGCCGTCACGTCGATGACGTTCAGACCGTAGTTGGAGTACGAGGCCTTCGCGGTGGTGCCCATCGCCGAGACCGTGACCACGCCCGGGAGCTCGGTCGGGATGTCCAGGCAGGCGTTGGTGATGGTGCGGGTGACCGGCGTCGAGTCGTTCGGGCTCTCGGTGTCGACGGTCTTGTTGGCCAGGTCGAGGTTGGAGTTGCCGGCCGCCGCGACCTGCAGCGAGCCCTTGCCCTCCGCGTACTCCTGGGCGCGCTTGACGCCCTCGATGATCGCGGCCTGGTCGGCGTTGTCCGGGCAGTTGAACTGCCACGGGTCCGTGTAGTAGCTGTTGTTGGTGACCTTGAAGCCGTGGTCACCCGCCCACATGAAGCCGCAGACGGTGTTCTCGGCGAAGAAGAGCGAGGAGCCCGGCTCGGCGATGCGCACCGAGGAGATCTTCACGCCCGGGGCCACGCCGATGACGCCCTTGCCGTTCTTGGCGGCCGCGACCGTACCGGCCACGTGCGTGCCGTGGGTGCCCACGTCCCGCCAGGCACCCGTACGGGCGTCCGGCTTGCCGTACGCGCAGGACGCGGAGTCCGCCGCGTTGAAGTTCGGGGCCAGGTCCTGGTGCTGGTCGTCCACACCGGTGTCCAGGATGCCGACCTTGACGGAGGCGGAGCCGGTGGTGACGGCCCAGGCCTGGTCCGCCTTGATCTGGGTCATGTCGGCGCGGACCGGCTCGCCCGAAGGCGTCGTGGACTGCGACGGGTTGGCGGGCAGCGCCGGGTTGTAGGCGTCCGCCGGCACGTCCGAGGTACGGGTCGCGCCGACCTGCTGGACCCCGCTCACACCGCGCATGGTGGTGGCGAAGCCGCCTGACGCGGAGTGGGCGACGATCACGCCGATCGCGTCGTAGGCCTGGAAGACCGTGCCGCTGTTGGCGGTGATGGCATTGCGCACCGCAGTGGTGTCACCGGGAGCAGTGATCACGAGGTAGGCACGGGTACCGGCAACCCAGGTCGCACTCTGGGAAGTCGAGGCCGCAGCCTGAGGCGCCGCCGCCGCGGGGGCGGCGGAGCCGGAGGGAGAGACGGGGGCCGTGCCGGCGAGTGCGGCGGGGGCCCCGAAGGCCAGTGCCGCGCCGAGTGTGGCTGCCAGCACGAGCGTACGTCGAGGTCGGCTGGATATGTGGGGTATCAATGCGTCCTCCGAAGACCCGGTGGTCATGCCGGGTCGTACGAAACAAGTGGTGGACGCAAGATGTCATGCACACAGCCTGCTGCGGAAGTACCTTTCCCAGCATGGAGGTTCGTTTATCGGTGGCCGAATACCGACTATGGGTGCAAGTGCGGAGAATGCGGCGGGCCGGCCGGGCTGGGCACCGTGGGGGCGAGCCCTGCCCGGCCGGCCCGTGAGGGCGGACCGGCGCGATCCGAAGACGCGGCCTAGACCGGTACGCCGTCCTTGGGGCTGTGCGACGCGGCCGGTACGGCGGTCGGGGTCGCGTCCGGTGCGGCCGGCCCGGTCCCGGTCTTCTCCAGCCCGGCAGCCGGCTCCGTCCCGTGCCCGTCGTCGACGAGCGTGGACTCGTCGAAAGGCAGCCGTCCCGCGAGGACTTCGGAGGCCCGCTGGTGGTCGAACTCCTTCGTCCACGTCCCGATGAGCACCGTCGCGATCGCGTTGCCCGCGAAGTTCGTCAGGGCCCGGGCCTCGCTCATGAACCGGTCGATGCCCACGATCAGGCCGACCCCGTCCACGAGTTCCGGCCGGTGCGACTGCAGTCCGCCGGCGAGCGTGGCCAGACCCGCACCGGTCACCCCTGCAGCCCCCTTCGAGGCGATGATCATGAACAGCAGCAGCGAGATCTGCTCGCCCAGCGCGAGCGGGGTGCCCATCGCCTCGGCGACGAACAGCGAGGACATCGTCAGGTAGATCGCGGTGCCGTCCAGGTTGAAGGAGTACCCGGTCGGCACGGTGATCCCGGTGACCGGACGCGAGACCCCCAGGTGCTCCATCTTCGCGATCAGGCGCGGCAGCGCCGACTCGGACGAGGACGTCGAGAGGATCAGCAGGAACTCCCGGCCCAGATAGCGCAGCAGGGCGAAGACGCTGACCCCGGTGCACACCCGCAGCAGGGTGCCCAACACCACGAAGACGAAGAGCAGACAGGTCGTGTAGAAGCCGATCATGATGACGGCGAGGGACTTCAGTGCATCGATGCCCGTGGCCCCGACCACCGCCGCGATCGCGCCGAAGGCGCCCACCGGAGCCACCCACATGATCATCGCGAGTACCCGGAACACCAGCTTCTGCACGTGCCCGATGCCCCGCAGCAGCGGCTCGCCCGCCGTGCCCATGGCCTGCAGTGCGAACCCGCAGAGCAGCGCGACCAGCAGCGTCTGCAGTACCTCGCCTCCGGTGAAGGCGGACACCAGCGTGGTCGGGATGATCCCGAGCAGGAACTCCGGCGTGCTCTCGGCCCCGCCCGCCTTGGCCTGTGCCTCGCCCGCGCTGCGGGCCGCCTCGGTCAGGTGCAGTCCGCTGCCCGGCTCCAGCAGGTTGCCGACCAGCAGGCCGATGGCGAGGGCCACCGTGGACATGATCATGAAGTAGCCGAGGGCGAGCCCGCCCACGGCGCCCACCTTGGCGGCCTTGCGGACGGATCCGATGCCCAGCACGATCGTGCAGAAGATCACGGGCGAGATCATCATCTTGATGAGGTTGACGAAGCCGGTGCCCAGCGGCTTGAGTTCCACGGCCACGCCGGGGGCGGCGAACCCGACGGCGATGCCGAGCAGCACCGCGCCGATCACCGCGATGTAGAGATAGTGCGTTCTGTCGCGCTTGGCGGCCACGATGCCTCCTGGTGGTGAATGCGTTCGGGGAGACCATCGCCCAGCGCTGTGACCCCGGTCACCCTTGCGTTCATTGAGTTCATGACCCGGTGCACACTGAGCGCCATGTTCCGTTTCCCCCGACCGCCGCGCAGCCTCGCCGGCCAGCTCTTCGCCATGCAGGTGCTGCTGGTCGCGGTGGTCGTCGCGGGCTGCGCCGTCTTCGCGTACGCCACCGCCCGGGGCCAGGCCGAGGATGCCGCCCGGCGCCAGGCCGGGGCCGTGGCCCGCGCGGTGGCGGACTCGCCGTCCGTACGGGAGGCCGTACGGGGAGCGGCCCGCGGGACCGACCCGTCGGTCGAGCTCCAGCCGTACGCGCAGAAGGTCCGCGTGGACTCCGGCGTGGACTTCGTGACGATCATGGCCCCTGACGGACGGCGCTGGACCCACCCCGACCCGCGCCGCATCGGCGAGCCCTTCATGGGCAACACCGCCCCCGCGCTGCGCGGCGAGACCTTCAGCGAGACCTACACCGGCACCCTCGGCCCCTCCATCCGCGTGGTCACCCCCCTGGAGGACGGCGAGCGGATCGTCGGCCTGGTCAGCGCGGGGATCACCGTCCGCGCCATCAGCGACCGGCTCGGCGCACAGCTCTCCGCCCTCGCATGGGTCGCGGGAGGCGCGCTCGCCCTCGGCGGGGCCGGCACGTACGTCGTCAACGCACGGCTGCGCCGCCACACTCATGGCATGAACGCGGCCGAGCTCAGCCGGATGTACGACTACCACCAGGCGGCCCTGCACGGGGTCCGCGAGGGGCTGCTCATGCTCGACGGGCAGCGCAGGATCACCCTGATCAACGACGCCGGGCGCGAGCTGCTCGGCCTGCCGGGCGAGATCACCGGCACCGGCGTCGCCGACCTCGGTCTGCCGGCCCCCCTCACCGGAGCACTGCTCGCCGACCGCCCCCGCGTGGACGAGGTACACCTGACCGCGGACCGGGTGCTGGTGGTCAACAGCTCACCGGTCGCGGGCGGCGGCCGCCGGGGCACCGTGGTCACCTTGCGCGACCACACCGAACTGCAGGCGCTGACCGGCGAGCTGGACCACGAGCGGGGCTTCACGCAGGCCCTGCGCTCCCAGGCCCACGAGGCGGCCAACCGGCTGCACACCGTGGTCTCGCTCATCGAACTCGGCCGGGCGGACGAGGCGGTGGACTTCGCCACCGCCGAGCTGGAACTCGCCCAGGCCCTCACCGACGAGGTGGTCACCGCCGTGGGAGAGCCGGTGCTGGTGGCGCTGCTGCTCGGCAAGGCCGCCCAGGCCCACGAGCGTGGCGTCGAACTGGTCGTCACCTCGGACAGCCGCAGTCTCGCCGACAGTCGCAGCCTCGCCGACGGGAGCGGGCTGCCGTCGGCCCGTGACCTGGTCACCGTGCTCGGCAACCTCATAGACAACGCGGTCGACGCGGTCACCGCCGTACCGGGGGCCCGGATCGCGGTGACGCTG
The DNA here is from genome assembly GCF_053610945.1 of Streptomyces sp. NPDC054849. Lineage (NCBI taxonomy): Bacteria > Bacillati > Actinomycetota > Actinomycetes > Kitasatosporales > Streptomycetaceae > Streptomyces > Streptomyces sp. NPDC054849. The sequence goes on along the minus strand of NZ_JBSGZI010000006.1, from coordinate 110,851 downwards.
CGGCCCGAGCGGGAGCAGCTGCTGCTGCGTGTCGCGGACAACGGGCCGGGACTGCCCGAGGGGGTGGACGTCTTCCGCCGCGGCTGGTCCGGCAAGGGGGAGGGCCGCGGCCTCGGCCTCGCACTGGTCCGGCAGGTGGTGCAGCGCTACGGTGGCGCGGTGGTCGCCGCGCAAGGTCCGGGCGGCGGAGCCGAGTTCACGGTCCGCCTGCCGATCGCACCCCTGCAGGACGCGGGCGCGGACCGGACGCCGGGGAGCCGGCGGTGAGCGGGGCGGACGTGCGCGTCCTGGTGGTCGAGGACGACCCGGTCGCCGCCGACGCACACGCGCTCTACGTCGGCCGGGTACCCGGCTTCACCGCCGTCGGCACTGTCCACTCGCTCGCCGAGGCCACCCGGGTGCTGGAGCGGACCCGCGTCGACCTGCTGCTGCTCGACCTCGGCCTGCCGGACGGGCACGGCCTGCGCTTCGCGCGCGGGCTGCGCGCCGCCGGACACCCCGTGGACGTGATCGTGGTGACCTCCGCACGGGACCTCGCCGTGGTCCGCGAGAGCGTCTCCCTCGGCGTGGTCCAGTACGTCCTGAAGCCCTTCGCCTTCCCGACCCTGCGCGAACGGCTCCTGCGCTACGCCGAGTTCCGCGCGACGGCGGGCGAGGCTGCGGGCCAGGACGACGTCGACCGGGCGATGGCGGCCCTGCGCGCGCCTCGCCCGGCCGAGCTGCCCAAGGGGCTGAGCGCGCCGACCCTGGACCGGGTCGCCGTGCTGCTGCGGGCGGCGACCGAGGGGCTGACCGCCGCGGGGGCGGCCGAGGCGGCCGGGATCTCCAGGATCACCGCGCGGCGCTACCTGGAGCACCTGGTGGACACCGGCCGCGCGGACCGCACCCCCCGGTACGGCCAGGTCGGCCGCCCCGAACTGCACTACCGCTGGCTGGCGGCGGCGGCCGGCTCGGTGTCGAAGGTGTAGAACTTGCGGTGGTCCAGCATGTCCGCCGGAGTCACGTCGTTCCACGGCCGCATCGTGTCGTTCAGGTCCGCGACGTTCGCCGTGCCCGCGCCCGGCAGGTACGTGGACTGCGGGTGCCGGGCCTGCCAGTCGGCCCACAGCTTGTCGATGAAGGCGTGGTGCATCCAGAACACCGGGTCGTTGGGGGAGACCCCGGTGGACATCTGCCCGCCCACCCACACGTGCACCCGGTTGTGCAGGTTGGCGCCTCGCCAGCCCTCCAGGTGGTTGCGGAAGCCGCTGGAGGAGCTGTTCCAGGGGGCCGCGTCGTAGACCGGCATGGCGAGTACGGACTCCACCTCGGCCTTGGTCGGCAGCTGGGCGACGGCCGAGCCGAGCGCGCGCCGCAGGTACGAGCGCCCGTCGACCCGTACGTCTATGTTCCACCTGCCCGTCGCGTACGCGAACGGACCGTCCATGACCTGCCCGTCGCGGGCCCGTCCGGTGCCGCCGAGGAAGTCGGGGGCCCAGAGGGAGGAGCGGGCGGTGCGGTCCGCGGTCCAGTCCCAGTAGGGCAGCGCGACGTTCGCGTCCACTTTCTGCAGCGCCTCCTCGAACTCCAGCAGGAAGCGCCGGTGCCAGGGGAGGAAGGAAGGGGAGCGGTGGCCGACCCGGTCGCCCGAGTCGGTGTCGCTCATGATGAACCCGTTGTGGGTGGTGACGAAGCGGTCGTAGCTGCCGGTGCGCTTGAGCTCCAGCAGGGCTGAGGTGAAGGCGCGCTTTTCCTCGGCGGTCAGCGTGGCCTGGTTCTTGCGGACGGTCATGCCGCACCTCCGAAGGGAACGAGGGCGGCACCCTGGAGATCGCGGACCGCGGCGCGGGCGAGCGACGTGGGGTCGGCGAACGTCTCGTAGTGGTTGATCACGCTGATCCAGCTGCCGTCCGCGTTGCGCATGACGTGCAGTTCTCTGCCGTCTATTCGGACGGTGGGCTGGCCGGGGGAGTGGTGGCCTCCGTGATGGCCGCCTCCGCCCGGGGTGATCTGGATACGACGGCCCTTGTAGACCTCGTCGACCGCGCCCGGGGTGGTGGACGCGGAGGGAGTCGCGGCGGCGCTTGTGGCGGCAGCGGCGAGGCCGAGGACGGTGAGTGCGCCGGCAGTCGTCCCCAAGGCCTGACGGCGGGTGATCTTGTTCATGGCCCGAAGAGGTATCAGGGCGGGGGAGGGGGTTGGCCATTATCCGGACATCATCGGATAAGTTTCCGGTAGAACAAGTTGGATGATCTTCCCGTCCGGACCGGCTCCTGGGGCCTGGACGGGAAGATCTGCGGCATTGAGTCTACTGGACGGTAATTTCTGCGGAATGCCGTGGGGCGTATGGGCGGCGTCACACTGCAGAGTCGGCTGGAAGCAGAGCGTGAATCGGGTCGCGTGGAGTCGGCAGCGCGTTCCGGGGCGACCGGGGTGTCGCTGCTGGCGGCTGCGGGGCCGGCGGTCGGCGCGGTGGTGGCGCTGCCGCTCGGCCCGTGGGTGGAGTTCCGCCGCAAGCGAGCCGGTGATGATCACGCCCGTGTCGCCCGCACCCTGTCGGCGTGGTCGGTCACCGGCAAAGCCACCATCGCCGCGCTGACCGCACTGTGGGGTCTGCTGGCCGGCATCACCGGCCTCCGGACCGCGATCGCGATCGCCGGTCTCCTCATGATGGCAACCCCCCTCCTGCTCCCGCGCCACGACCGCACGTCACAGCACGAGCCGGAGCCGGCCCCCGAGCACACCTGAGCCCCGGCTGATCCCCCCTTTGACCACTGGGTCCACCGGGAGCGCACGGGCTGGGGCGTCCCGGAGCGGACCCGGGCGATCGAACATACGATGGGCGGGAACCGGCGCAGGCCGCACTCGCCGGGGCGCTCGTCCACGTTGCTCGTGGGAGACGTATGGCACAGGTCGCCGACCCAGCGCGGACCGTCATCCTGACCGTGGACGACGATCCCGGAGTCTCCCGTGCTGTCGCACGCGACCTGCGGCGACGCTACGGCGCCGCGTACCGGATCGTGCGCGCCGAGTCCGGCGAGTCCGCGCTGGAGGCGCTGCGCGAGCTGAAGCTGCGGGGCGACCTGGTGGCCGTGATCCTGGCCGATTACCGCATGCCGCAGATGAACGGCATCGAGTTCCTGGAACAGGCCCTGCACGTGTACCCGGGCGCGCGGCGCGTCCTGCTCACCGCCTACGCCGACACCGGCGCGGCGATCGACGCGATCAACGTCGTCGACCTCGACCACTATCTGCTCAAGCCGTGGGACCCCCCGGAGGAGAAGCTCTACCCGGTCGTGGACGACCTGCTCGCGGCCTGGCGCGCCAGCGACTACCGGCCGGTACCCGCCACCAAGGTGGTGGGGCACCGCTGGTCGGCGCGCTCCTCGCAGGTGCGCGAGTTCCTGGCCCGCAACCAGGTGCCGTACCGCTGGTACTCCTCCGACGAGCCCGAGGGACGGAGGCTGCTGGAGGCGGCCGGGACCGACGGACAGCGGCTGCCCCTGGTGATCACTCCGCAGTGCACCGTGCTGATCGAGCCGGAGGCGGCCGACCTGGCCGCACACGTGGGGCTCGCGACGACGCCGGCCGCCGACTTCTACGACCTCGTCGTGATCGGCGGCGGCCCGGCCGGGCTCGGCGCGGCCGTGTACGGGGCCTCCGAGGGGCTGCGGACGGTACTGGTCGAGCGGTCGGCGACCGGCGGGCAGGCCGGACAGAGCTCACGCATCGAGAACTACCTCGGCTTCCCCGACGGCGTGTCCGGCGCCCAGCTCACGGAACGCGCCCGCCGCCAGGCCACCCGGTTCGGCGCCGAGATCCTCACCGCGCGTGAGGTCACGGGGCTGGAGGCGAACGGCCCGGCGCGCGTCGTCCGCTTCTCCGACGGCTCGTCGGTGGCCGCGCACAGCGTCATCCTGGCGACCGGTGTGTCGTACCGGCAGCTGCGGGCACCGGGCTGCGACGACCTCACCGGCCGCGGGGTGTACTACGGCTCCTCTCTCACGGAGGCGGCGTCCTGCCAGGGACAGGACGTGTACATCGTGGGCGGCGCCAACTCCGCCGGGCAGGCGGCGATGTACCTCGCGCGGGGCGCGAAGTCGGTGACGCTGCTGGTGCGCGGGGAGTCCCTGAGGGCGTCGATGTCGTACTACCTGGTCCAGCAGATCGAGGAGGCTTCGAACATCTCGGTGCGGGCCCGAACCGTCGTCGAGGCCGCCCACGGCCAGGAGCACCTGGAGCAGCTGGCCCTGCGGAACGTGGAGAGCGGCGCGACCGAACTCGTCGACGCGCAGTGGATGTTCGTCTTCATCGGCGCGGCGCCGCTGACCGACTGGCTGGACGGCACGGTGCTGCGCGACGAACTCGGCTTCATCCTGGCAGGGCCGGACCTCACGCCGGACGGGCGGCCGCCGGCCGAGTGGGCGCTGGACCGGCCTCCCTACCACCTGGAGACCAACATCCCCGGCGTGTTCGTGGCGGGCGACGCCCGAGCCCAGTCCGCGAAGCGCGTCGCGTCCGCCGTCGGAGAGGGAGCCATGGCCGTGATGCTCGTCCACCGCTACCTGGAGCAGTCATGAGCGGCCAGGTCATGCCCTGCAGCCCGCAGGAGATCGCCTCGCTGTTCCTTTTCGAGAAGCTCTCCCCGGAGCAGCTCGGGCGGTTGTGCGCCGAGGGGCGGGTGGAGCGGTTCGCAGCCGGTCCGGTGTACACCGAGGGTGACCCGGCGACCTGCTTCTACGTGATGATCGAGGGCACCGTCGTACTGTCCCGCCGGGTCGGCGGCGACGACGTGGAGGTGAGCCGGACCTCGCAGCGCGGGGTGTACGCGGGAGCCATGCAGGCCTACCTGGGCGACCGGGTGCCGCAGACGTACAACAACTCGATGCGGGTGACCGAACCGACGCGTTTCTTCGTGCTGCCCGCGCAGTCGTTCTCGGACTTCATGCAGGAATGGTTCCCGATGGCCGCGCACCTGCTGGAGGGGCTCTTCTTCGGGGCGAAGAACACCCAGCGGGCCATCGGCCAGCGTGAACGTCTGCTGGCCCTCGGCTCGTTGTCCGCCGGGCTGACCCACGAGCTGAACAATCCGGCCGCGGCGGCCGTCCGGGCGACCGCGACGCTGCGCGAACGCGTCGGCAGGATGCGGCACAAGCTGGCCGTCATCGCCCGGGGCGACTACTCCCGTGAGGCGATCGCCGGCCTCATCGAGATCCAGGAGCGCACCGTCGAACGCGTCGCGAAGGCGACGGCGTTGAGCCCCCTGGAGGCGTCCGACCGCGAGGACGAGCTCGCCGACTGGCTCGACGACCACGGCATCCCGGAGGGCTGGCGGGTCGCGCCGGCCTTCGTCCAGGCAGGCCTGGACGCGGACTGGCTGGAGCAGGTCGCGGCGACCGTGCCCGCGGACATCCTCCCGGCGGCCATCGGCTGGCTCAACTACACGGTCGAGACCGAGCTGCTGATGGACGAGATCGACGATGCCACCACCCGTATCTCCCACCTCGTGGACGCGGCCAAGCAGTACTCGCAGCTCGACCGCGCCCCCCACCGCGTCGTCGACGTCCACGATCTCCTCGACAGCACCCTGCTGATGCTGTCCGGCAAGATCGGTCCCCGGATCCAGGTGGTCAAGGACTACGACCGCTCCCTGCCGGAGGTGCCCGCCTACCCCGCGGAACTCAACCAGGTGTGGACCAACCTCATCGACAACGCCGTCTTCGCCATCGGGAGCACCGGCCGCGACGGCACGCTGACCGTCCGCACGGCGCGGGAGGGGGACCGGCTGCTGGTGGAGTTCCGCGACACCGGGCCCGGCATCCCGGCGGACATCCACAGCCGCATCTTCGACCCCTTCTTCACCACCAAGCCGGTCGGCGAGGGCACGGGGCTGGGCCTGGACATCTCCTGGCGGATCGTCGTCAACAAGCACCACGGCAGCCTCCACGTCGAGTCCGCCCCCGGTGACACCCGCTTCCAGGTGCTGCTGCCGCTGACCACCCCGGAACCCGGAAGCATGCCCGACACCACGCCCGGAAGCCTGCCCGACACCGCGCCCGACACCACGCCCGGAACCGAGACCGCCGAGGAGCCCGTATGACCGACATCGACATCAACGGCATCGACCCGAGCGTCCCGCCCACCGGCACCGGCTGCGCCGAGTGCGACGCGGCGGGCGGCTGGTGGTTCCACCTGCGGCGCTGCGCCCAGTGCGGCCACATCGGCTGCTGCGACTCGTCGCCCGCCCAGCACGCCACCGCACACTGGAAGTCCACCGGGCACCGCCTGGTACAGAGCTTCGAACCGGGAGAGGAGTGGTTCTGGGACTACGACAGCAACGAGTTGTACGAGTCCGGGCCCGCACTGACGCCGCCGGGCGACCACCCCGCGGATCAGCCGGCGCCGGGACCGGCCGACAGGGTCCCCCAGGACTGGACGCGCCGGCTGCACCGCTGAACGGGCCGTGTACATGGCCGGCCCCGCAGCTCCTCCGCGCTCGCCGGAAGGGCTCGCCCGTCGCAGGGGAGCCGGCGACCTCCGATCGGGCTGCAGCGCGACGGCCTCGGCTCTGGGCGGATGCGGAGGGCGCGGGTAGTCTCGCCGGGGTGATGGTGGGCAGCGAAGAGAGCCGGCTGGTCGTCCTGCGAGGGAACTCGGCCTCGGGGAAGTCGTCCGTCGCGGACGGCCTGCGCGCCCGGTTCGGGCGTGGCCTGGCCCTCGTCGGCCAGGACAACCTCCGCCGGGTCGTCCTGCGCGAACGCGACCGGCCGGGAGCGGCGAACATCGGCCTGATCGACGCCGTCGCCCGCTACGCCCTGGACGCGGGCTACCACGTGGTGGTGGAGGGCATCCTCTACGCCGACCACTACGGCGAGATGCTCGGCCGGTTGCGCGCGGACCACCGCGGCGCGACCCACACCTACTACCTGCACGTGCCGTTCGAGGAGACCGTCGCCCGCCACGCCACGAAGCCGCAGTCCGCCGCGTACGGGGAAGCCGAGATGCGCGCCTGGTACCGGGAACTGGACCTCCTGCCCGACGGCGACGAGACCGTCATCGGCGCCGACAGCACCCTCACGCACACCGTCGACCGCATCCTGCGCGAGACCGGCCTCGCCCCACTGTGCGTGCCGGAGAGCTGACGGCACGAGGCCCGGACCGAGCACCCCGGGTGCCCGGCGATGCACTGTGCCCCAGCGTCCGGTTCCGTGACCGGCCGGGCGCAGCGTGACGCCCGGGAGGTTCCAACTCCTGCAGACCGTGGCCGTCGACGAATCAGCGGGTCTCCGATGGGTCGGCCCGGCCGAGCAGCACCGCGAGCGGGATGCCGGTCCGGGCGGCGGCGATGCGGCGGGCGCGCAGCTGGGCGCGGGTGCGGGGGCGGAACTTCGGCTCCCGCCCGCAGCCGCACGGCGCGAAGCCCTCGTAGCGGAGCCCGGCGTCGAGGACGGCCGAGACCACCGACCACGCCTTGCGATTGCTGCGCCGGGGCGCCGCGAAGTCATGGCCGGCGCACAGCATCGGCCCGGCGCAGCGCGGGCACGCGTGTCCGGCGTCGCGCGGATGCCGTTTGAAGCTGATCCGGCATGACACGCACGCATAGTGCAGCTTGTAGTGGACGAAGGCGTAGGTGCACACGCGGCCGACCCTACTCGCGGCGAGCGGTCGCCGACCGGGGGGTGTCCGCGTCGGCGGCCCGCGCCCGCCGAGTGGAGCCGAAGCGAGCCCTGTTAACGGGGGATGTCCTTGACGAACACGATTCCGTCCGCTCCGTCCAAGTGGGACGGGTCGAACGGGGCGTAGCCGAAGTAGGGGGACACGCGGGTGGCGGGCCGGGTGGCGCCGAGGGCGGCGCTCAGTCGGGAGGCGTCGACGACGCAGCGGTCCTCCGGCAGCGCGTACAGCAGTCCTTCGAGAGTGTCCGCCGGGGGAGTGTCCACACCGTGGTGCCGGATCGTGCCGACGGCCGTCGCCAGGAAGGCGTACTCCTCACCCAGGCGGGCGCTCACGATCGCGCCGGCGCTCCACCACTCCAGCGGCGTCCCGCCCATCCGCATGCTGCTCTTCTCCCGCTGGAGATGGGAGTTGTGGGCGTGGACGAGTGAGGGGCCCCGGTCGGCGAGGGCGAGGAGGTTGTCGGCCATCATCCGGTCCCGCAGACCGACCAGCCGCGTCATGCGGCTCGGTGAGGTGTCGGCCATCCAGTAGTGATAACGCAGCAGGCCGGTGGCGGTGCGTCCGTACAGGCGCGCCCGGTCCCAGTCGTCCCGGGAGGTCACCGCGATCAGGTGCGGCGTCTGCTCGTCGAGCAGTGCCACCAGATCGTCGGCGAGCAGCCGCAGTTCCCCGGCCTCGGCCGACTGCCCCGTCGACCGGGACGGGTCCATCATCGCGGCGGGCTCGCTCCACCGGGCGTCGGGGCCGAGCAGGTGGTCGAGCGTCTCCGCGGTGCAGGGGAGCAGGCCCCCGTCCACGTGGGGCGCGAGGTAGCCGTGGAGCGCGGTGAGGGCCTGCCGGGGGCTCGCGGCGCCGGTGATCTCCAGCGGCCCGTCGACGCCGGCGAAGCGGAGCCGCTCGGGTGCGGGCCTGCCGTCGTTGTACTCCCGCATCCAGCGCACCAGTTCGCGGTTGGCCGCGGACGCGCCGAACCCGTGGCTGAACCCGCGCTCCATGGCCTCGTCGAGGGTGCCCGTGCCCGAAGCGACGTAGTCGTCCACGGCCAGACCCATCAGGCAGTCGCTCTCGATCGCGATCGTCCGGTAGCCCTCCTGCGCGACGAGCTGCCGGAAGAGCACATCGCGTACGTCGAGCAGGGTGTCCTCGCCGTGGGTGGGCTCGCCCAGGGCGAGCAGTCGCGGCCTCGCAGGAAGCAGCTTCATGACGGCGGAGGCCCCGAGGGCATGCGTGGTGTCCTTGATGTCCGTAGGCATGCCTTCAACGGTATCGTTGAACCCTCGGTTGAAACTTGGTCACGAAGACGCCGTGCGAGCTCCGCGATATCGTCGGAAGCGTGGGACGAAACCTTCAAAGCGGTGAGCGGCTGAGGCCGGTCGACCTGGCGCGCGGACACGGTCTGTCCACCCAGGCCGTCAGGAACTACGAGGAGGCCGGCATTCTTCCGGCCGCAGGTCGCACGGACCACGGCTACCGCACCTACACCCCGCTGCACGCGCGGGCCCTGGGCACGTTCCTGGCGCTCGTACCGGGCCACGGCCACCCGACGGCGACGTCGATCATGCGGGCCGTGAACCGGGGCGCGGTCGACGAGGCGTTCGGCCTCATCGACGAGAGCCATGGCCAGCTGCTCGACGACCGGCGGACGCTTCAGGCCGTGGAGCGCGCCCTCCGTGACCTGGCGCCCTCCGCGGCGGCCGCATCCGACGCGGCGGTGTCCGGCTCCGTGTCCGGCCCCGGCTCCGGGCCCGGCTCCAGCTCCGGCTCCGGATTTCGCTCCGGCTCTGGCTCCGGAACCGGCCGCTCCGGACCCCGCTCCGGCGCCGACACCGTCACCGGGCCCGGCTCCGGCGGCACGTTCATCGGGCCGCTGGCAGTGGCGCTCGGGATCCGGCCCGCGACGCTGCGCAAGTGGGAGCGTGCCGAGCTGGTGCGCCCGCGCCGCGACCCGTTGACCGGGTATCGCGTTTACGACGAGGCCGGCGTACGGGACGCCCGGCTGACCCACCAGCTCAGGCGGGGCGGCTACCTGCTGGAGCAGATCGCGCCGCTGCTCGAGCAGGTGCGGGCGGCCGGCGGGCCGGAGCCGCTGGAGGCCGCGCTGGGCGACTGGCGCGGCCGGCTCTCCGCCCGGGGGCGGGCCATGCTGGCCGGTGCCGCCGAGCTGGAGGCGTACCTCCGCGCGCGCGGATGAGACTTCGGGCCCACGCCGCGGAGGTGCCCGCCCGTCTCGACCCCCTCCGCGTCGACCACGCCCGCAGCGAGGATTGAAAGGTTTCGTCACCTATAGTCCCGATATGGCTCTGCATGAGACGAAGGATCCACGCGCCCAAGACGCCGATACGGACGTGTTCGCGTCCGCGCTGAGCAGTCAGGTCCTCCCCAAGTACCGGATGCCCGAGGACCACTCGCCCACCGAGGTCGTCTACGAACTGCTCCACAACGAGCTCCTTCTGGACGGCAACGCCGCCCAGAACCTGGCCACCTTCTGCACCACGTGGTCGGACGAGGGGGTGCACCGTCTGATGGAGGGCTGCCTCGACAAGAACATGATCGACAAGGACGAGTACCCGCAGACCGCAGAGATCGAGTCCCGCTGCGTCAACATCCTGGCCGACCTGTGGCACGGCCCCGCCGGCGCGACCGGGACCGGCTGTTCCACCACCGGCTCCAGCGAGGCCGCGATGCTCGGCGGCCTCGCGCTCAAATGGCGCTGGCGCGATCGCCGCCGGGCCGAAGGCCTCCCCACGGACCGCCCGAACCTGGTGTGCGGCCCGGTCCAGATCTGCTGGGACAAGTTCGCCCGCTACTTCGACGTCGAGCTGCGCCAGGTCCCCCTCGAACCCGGCGCCACCGGCCTGCAGCCCCATCAGCTCGCCGAGTACGTCGACGAGAACACCATCGGCGTCGTCGCGATCCTCGGTGTCACCTACACCTGCGACTACGAGCCGGTCGCCGAGATCGCCGCCGAGCTCGACCGGATCCAGGCCGAGCACGGCTGGGACGTCCCCATCCACGTGGACGGCGCGAGCGGCGGGTTCGTCGCGCCCTTCCTCCACCCCGACGTGGTGTGGGACTTCCGGCTGCCGCGCGTCGCCTCCATCAACACCTCCGGCCACAAATACGGGCTCGCGCCCCTCGGGGTCGGCTGGATCGTCTGGCGCACCGCCGAGCTGCTGCCCGCGGACCTCGTCTTCAACGTGGACTACCTGGGCGGCGACATGCCGACCTTCGCCCTCAACTTCTCCCGCCCCGGCGGCGAGATCATCGCCCAGTACTACCTCTTCCTGCGCCTGGGCCGGGGCGGCTACCGCCGCGTTCACCAGGCCTGTGCCGACACCGCCCAGTACCTGGCCGGGCAGATCGAGCAGATGGGCCCGTTCACCCTGCTCTACGACGGCCAGGGCGCCCTCCCCGCCGTGTCCTACAAGCTCACCGATCCGGCCTCGGCCGGATTCAGCCTCTACGACCTCTCCGACCGGCTGCGCATGCGCGGCTGGCAGGTGCCCTCGTACCCATTGCCCGCCAACCGCGACGACACGGTCATCCAGCGCGTCCTGATCCGCCACGGCGTGACCCGGGATCAGATCGCCCTGCTCGTCGGCGACCTGCGCCGTGCCGTGGAACACCTGACGGCGACGCCCCCGCCCGTACCGGCCACCGCGCCCCGGTCCGGCTTCCACCACTAGATCGTGGTCGCCCCCGCCGTGCGTGACCGCCTGCGCGGCGGACTCACAGGGCCTCTCCCCACCCGCCGGGACGGCTCGATCCCCCTCCTCGCCCGCGCGGTGTGACCGTCGACGTCATCACCTTCGAGGCCGCCGACGGCCGGATCACCGGGCCGCTGCCCGGCTGACTACCGCGCTCCGAAGTTCTGCGTCCACCAAGGGCCGCCCGATCCCTGGTGGATGCCCACGCCGATGTCCTTGAAGGAGCAGTTGAGGATGTTCGCGCGATGGCCCGGGCTCTTCATCCAGGAGTCCATGACCGATTGCGCGGTCTGCTGACCCCTTGCGATGTTCTCCCCGTACGTCGACCAGCGGTACCCGGCCGCGGTCGTGCGCTGCCCCGGGTCCGTTCCGTCGGGGCTGGTGTGCGAGAAGAAGTCCCGTGCGGCCATGTCGTCGGAGTGGCCCTGAGCGGCCGTGCGCAGCTGCGGGTCCTCCTTGAGGGGGCCGCAGCCGGCCGCCGCCCGCTCGGTGTTGACCAAGGCCACGACCTGGCCGGCGACGCCCGCAGGGGCGGGGGCCGGCTTGGGCGCCGAGGCGCGCGGGCTCGGAGGCGTGCTGCGGGTCTGCGTCGGACTCGGGCTCGGGCTCGCGGACGGGCTCGGCGAGGCGGAGGCCGAGGGGGAGGGCGAGGGGGACGCGGAAGGCGGGGGAGAGGCCGGCTCCGAGGGGACGCCGGGCGACTCGGTCGCCGACAGCGCGGCGAGGGGCGCGGCGGATGCGGCGCCTGCGTCCTTCGGTTCACCCGAACCGGGCAGTCCGCCGAGGTACACGAGCCCGCCGCCCGCGACGCAGGCGGCGACGACCGCGCCGCCGACCACCCGGCGGCGGCTCTGCCGGCGCCTGCGCAGCGCGCTGCGGCCACCGCTCGCACTGCCGACCGGGGTGAGCTGGGTCGCCGTGTCGGCGAAGCCCCCCTCCGCGCCTGCGGCGAAGGCGGCGCCCGCGGGGGCGACACCGGCCGTCCGTATCCCGGCCAGCAGGGCCGCCGACACGGGCACGAGCGCCAGACCGGCCAGCAGACCCTCCGCCGGAACCAGTCCGCTCCACAGGCCGGAGCAGCGTACGCATTCACGGGCGTGACGGGCTATTCGCTTGCGCCACAGCGCCGAGGGCTGACCGTCCCAGCCCCCCAATACGCTCCGCAGCTCCTCGCACGCCGGATGCGTGTCCAGCGCGCGCTCCACCACCCGCGCCGACTCCAGCTGAGCCTTCATACGCTGCACCCGGACCGCCGTGTGCTGCGGGGACAGCTCCAGCGCGGCGGCCACCTCCACCCGGGTCAGCTCCCCGGCGCACTCCAGCCACCACAGGGACAGCAGCGCCCGGTCCTCGGGCTCCAGCCAACGGGTGGCCCGCGCCGTCTCGCGCCGCTGGCCCGCGAGGTTGAGCCGTACGACGGTCAGGTCGACGAAGTCGGCACCCGGGTCGGCGACGTCCTCGGCCGCCTCCAGCGTGCTCTCGCCGAAGCCGCTCTGCCGGGACTGCCAGTGCGCCCGCACGCGGTTCATCGCGATCGCCACCAGCCAGGACCGGAAGCTCTCGTCCGTGCGCAGGCCGCCCAGCCCGTCGAGCGCACGCAGCATCGTGTCCTGCACCACGTCGTCCACGTCGCAGGACCCGTTGAGGGCCCGCCCGACGATGTTGTAGACGAGCGGGAGATGGGTGCCGACGAGCTCGTCCTGCGCGCGGGGATCGCCCGCGCGGGCCGCTGCCACGAGCGCTGCCGTGTGCTGAGTAGTCATGTGATGTTCCCTGTCCGTACCGGCGGTCGATGATGCCCGATACCTGGGAGACCGTCGACGGGGGCCTCGATAACAGTTATCCGGAAAACTTTCCGGAAGACGATTTCTCGCCCGGGGGCGGACGGCGGCGCAGTCCGCGCTCCGACCCTGCCGGCCCCACCCTCCCATGCGCACAGCGAGGCGCAACGTGCGGGGCCGGGGCCCGGAGTCTCCGGCTTCCCTGTGGTCACAGCAGCGGCGCCAGGGCCTCCGTGGCCGCGCGCAGGGCGGGCGCGTACGCCTCGATCTCCTCGCGGGAGACCAGAAGGGTGACGGTGGTGACGCTGATCCCGCCGACCGGTCGGCCCGCCGGGTCGAGGATCGCGGCGCCGATGCAGCGGATGGTGGGCTCGCTCTCCTCGTCGTCCAGTGCGAAGCCCTGGGCACGGACCTCCGCCAATTGGGTGTGCAGGGCCTCGGCGGTGGTGAGCGTGCGCGGTGTCCGGCGAGGCAGCCCGGTCGCGGCGATCAGGTCCCGCACCTCCTCGGCGGGCAGATGGGCCAGGATGCTCTTGCCGATGGCGGTCGTGTGCAGCGGCATGCGCATGCCGACGCGGGAGGCCGTCCGGAAGGGCTGGTCGCCCTCCAGTTTGCGGATGTAGGTGATGGACTCCCCGCTGTGCAGGGCGAGATGGACCGTCTGGCCGGTCTTCTGCCGGAGTTCGCCGAGGATGCGCCCGATGCCCGGCGGCTCCCCGCCGCCGACCAGGGCGGACAGCCGGTGCAGCCGCGGCCCCACCCCGTAGCGGCTCTCGGGCTCCTGGCGTACGAAGCCCTGGTCGACCAGCGAGGCCAGGATGCGGAAGGTACTCGACTTGGGTACCGCGGCCGCCGCCGTCACATCGGCCAGCCGGTGCGGGCCGCCGGGCTCCGCCACCGCCTCCAGGATGCGCAGGGACTTCTCCAGCGCGGAACCGGCCGTGGAGGTTCGGCCCGTGCGCACGGCCGCCGGGTCCTCGCCCGCAGGTGTTGACACGAGAACTCCCCGGGTGGGTAGGGTCCAGACCACATCGTTCCACTACACGATACGACGTTCCACTACGTGGAACGCACGGGAGGGTCCTGTGTCCAGCCGCCCGTCCGGCCGCCCGTGCAGCCAGTCGTCCAGCCCTCCGCCGGGCTCTTCGCCGAGGCGGCCGCGCTGTCACCCGTACGCCGTGCTGGCCGCCCAGCGCCTGCTGCCGGTGCTGCGCAACGCCGACGCCGACGAGGCCGTCCGCCAGACCACCGTCCTGCTCGCCGCCGGCTGCCGCGCGATCGAGATGACGACCTCCACCCCCGGCTGGGCCGAGGCCGTCACCCACACCGCCCCGCTGACCGACGTGCGCGGCCGCCCCGCCCTCATCGGCGTCGGCACGGTCACCACCACCGCGCAGGCGGAGACCGCCCTGGACGCGGGCGCCGCCTTCCTCGTCTCCCCGTACCCGGCGCCCGAGGTCCGCGCAGTGGCCGTGCGCCGCGAAGCAGTCTTCGTCGAGGGCGGATTCACACCCGGTGAGATCGCCTCCGCCGTCCGGGCGGCCGGAGCCGCCAAGGTCTTCCCGGCGCACGTGGGCGGCCCGGGGTTCGTCCGCTCGCTGCGGGCCGTGCTGCCCGAGGCGGTGCTCGTCCCGACCGGCGGCATCCTGCCCGCCGAGGTCCCCGACTGGCTCGCCGCAGGCGCGACGGCCGTCGGCATCGGCGGCGGGCTGCCGGGCGATCCCCGCGAACTGGCCGCCGTGTTCGCCGAGCTCGCCCGGCCGTGCTGCGCGCGCTGCGCCGCGGACGCGGAAGGCTGACCGTGCCCGGCCGACGGCCCGCCCTGGCCTACGACGTCCTCGTGCTCGGCGAGGTCCTGGTCGAGATCCACGCGGGCAGCGCCCTGAGCGAGGCCGCCGAGGGCACCCCGGCCCGCATCTCCTACTCCGGGGACGCCCTCAACGCCGCGGCAGCCGCGGCCGCGGCCGGGGCCCGGACCGCCCTGCTCGCCGTGGTCGGCGACGACGAACTCAGCGTTCCGCTGCTGCGGCGAGCCGCCGAACTCGGCGTGGACGTCTCCCACGTGCGCCGCGCCCCGCATCCCAACGGCGCCTACCTGCTCTGCGCCGACACCGACGGTGACCGCGCATTCGTCTACTGGCGCACCCGCAGCGCCGGTTCCACCCTCGCGCCCCGGCACGTCGAATCCTGGCGCGAGCAGCTGACCCGCTGCCGCGCGCTCATCACCAGCGGCATCACCGGCGCCCTGTCGCCGAGCAGCCGGGGCGCGGTACTGGCCGCCGCGCACCTCGTCCACGGGGCGGGCGGGCACCTGTCGTACGACCCCAACTTCCGCCCTCGGCTGACCGGCCGGGCCGAGGCCCGCGAACTGCTGGCCCGGATCGCCCCGCTGACCGGGCTGCTCAAGACCTCCTGCCCGGCCGACGCCCAGGCCCTCGTGGACACCCCCGACCCGCGCACCGCCGCCGCCCGGTTCCGCGAGCTCGGGGCCCGTACGGTCGCGGTCACTTCAGGCGCGGGCCGGATGCTGCTGGACGACGGCGCGAGGGCGGCGTACCACCCCGTGCCCGTCAACCCCGCGCCGGTGGACGCGACCGGTGCCGGAGACTGCTTCACCGGCACCACCACAGCTCGGCTCGCCCTCGGCGACCGCCTCGCAGACGCGGTGGCGTACGGAGCGGCGGCTGCCTCCCTCTCGGTCTCCGGCCGTGGCGGCACCGGCCGGGTGCCCGCCTTCACGGAGACGGCGGCGCTGGCCGCCGCCCACCGGGTGGCTACAGGGAGTTGAGGAGCGCCATCTCCTGGGAGGTGAGGCGCAGGGCTCCCGCGGCGACGTTCTCGACGAGGTGGTCCGGGTTCCCGGTGCCGGGGATCGCAAGGACGTGCGGACCGCGGTTCAGCGTCCACGCCAGACGCAGCTGGGCCGACGACACCCCGTGGGCCGCGGCGAGGGCGCGTACCTGCTCGGCGTCGTCCCCGGCTGCGCCCGACTCCTTGCCCGCGCCGGCGATGGCGAAGAAGGGGACGAAGGCGACACCCTGCTCTCCGCATGCGTCGACGAAGGCGTGGTCCTCGGCCGGGGAGCCGACCCCGTACGGGTTCTGCACGCACACCACCGGCGCGATGGCCCGGGCCTCGGCGAGGTGGCCGGGCCGGGCGTTGGAGATGCCCAGATGCCGGACGAGCCCGGCCGTGCGGAGCTCGGCGAGTGCGCCGAAGTGCTCGCCGATCGACTGGTCGGCCGCCGAGGCGGGAAGGCGGAGGTTGACCACGTCGAGGTGGTCCCGGCCCAGCTGGCGCAGATTCTCCTCCACCTGTCCACGGAGCCGGCCGGGCTCGGCCCACCAGAAGTTCCCGGAAGGGTCGCGCCCGGGCCCGACCTTGGTGGTGATGACGAGATCGTCGGCGTACGGGGCGAGCGCGCTGTTGATCAGCTCGTTGGCGGAGCGGAGCGGCGAGAAGTAGAAGGAGGCGGTGTCGATGTGGTTCACGCCGAGCTCGACGGCCCGGCGCAGCACGCTGATCGCGCGCCCGCGATCGCCGGCGACCGCGTCGGGCACGAGCGCCCGCCCCGTCTGCGTCAGCCGCATCGCGCCGAAGCCGATGCGGTTGACAGTGAGGTCGCCGAGCCGCCAGGTGCCTGCGGCGCTCGCAGTGATCGTTTCTGAGGTCATGAGCCGAACGTACCGGGCTCGGCGACCGGGGCCGCGGCCGGAATCAGCCAGGGCTTGCCCCGCTCGAGCCGAGGCCCTGCAACGCCTCGGTCAGGACTACGGCTGCGGTGACCCCGGTCGCCGGGCCAGATACGTCAGGAGAGTGCGTCGGAGTCATCGATGGTTGTCTTCGTGACCCTCGACTCCCGGCACTCGTACCAGACACCGCGCTTGATCTTGCACACATTGATCCACGCCTGCTCCGGGAAGCCCGCGGTGTCGGCGAATGTCACCCGGTTCATTCCGGTGCCCTTGCCCTCCATGGCCGTGTGCATGGTCCAGGAGCGCCTGCCGCCGTCCGTGTCGACGGTCACGAGCTGGATGCCCACGCCGTAGCCGTCCGCCTTGATGTCCTGCACCGACAGACCCACCGGGTCGAGCCGGTCGTCGCGCCAGCCCCAGTAGGCCACCGCCTTGGCGTACGACGTCGTCAGCTGCACTTCACTGGTGGCGGCGTGGGCGGGAGCCGCGAGGGCGGGGATGGTGAGGGTGGCAACGGCGGTGGCCAGTGCGAGGGAAACACGGCGAAAGTGGCGCATATCTCTCCATGTAGATGATCAAGGAATCAGGTCGCGTCATCCTAGATCACATTCCGTCAGCTCCCGCCTCCCCGCGGCAGTCCCCCGTCCACGGCCGGCCTGGGCCGGCCGCGATGAGGTGCTCGCCAAGCGGTTGTGCCGCACGCGTGCACGGCCGGACCGTCCGACCGACGGGGAAGCGGCCACGGCGGGAGCAGAGCGGGGCGAACGGGTCCGGGGGTGCCCCGCCAGGCACTGACGGACGTACCTCCTGGGGCGACAGGGAGTGACTCCCGTCACTTCCAGTGACGGATGGGACATGTCTTCCGTGGACCGGGGCACGCGGGCACGAGCAAGACCACTGCGGGTATGCCGCGGTGCCGACATCGGAGGTACAGCGCGTCGTGTCCGAGCAGACGACCATCCACATCGC
The DNA here is from genome assembly GCF_053610945.1 of Streptomyces sp. NPDC054849. Lineage (NCBI taxonomy): Bacteria > Bacillati > Actinomycetota > Actinomycetes > Kitasatosporales > Streptomycetaceae > Streptomyces > Streptomyces sp. NPDC054849. Next base: position 93,043 of record NZ_JBSGZI010000006.1, on the reverse strand, counting down.
AGGGACCTGGCGGTCCGCGGTATCAGGAGTCACCCGAGAGGTCCTCGACCCGGCTGACGCCTCGGTCCTCGCCGTCGTCGCCGAGGGCGGCATCGCGGACGCCGACGCGGCCGTCAGTGCCGCCCGCGCGGCCTTCGACGGAGGGGAATGGCCCGAGACCCCTGTCCTGGAGCGGGCCGCACTGCTGCGCCGCACCGCCGACCTGCTCCACCGCGACCGCGAACGCCTCGGGCTGCTGGAGAGCCGCGACGCGGGCAAGACCCTCGAAGAGGGCCGCATGGACGTGGACTGCGTCGCAGACGCCTTCCGCTACTTCGCCGGCCTCGTCGCCGGTGAGAGCGCGGGCCGCGTGGTCGACGCCGGGACCCCCGACGTCCACAGCGTCGTCGTCCACGAGCCCGTCGGGGTCTGCGCCCTGATCACCCCGTGGAACTACCCCCTCCTCCAGGCCTCCTGGAAGATCGCCCCTGCCCTCGCCGCGGGCAACACCTTCGTGCTCAAGCCCAGTGAGCTCACGCCCATGTCCACGGTGGCCCTGATCGGCCTGCTGGCGGAGGCCGGACTGCCGGCCGGCGTCGCGAACCTGGTCACGGGACCCGGCGACCCCGTCGGCGCGCGCCTCGCCGCCCACCCCGACGTCGACCTCGTCTCCTTCACCGGCGGTCTCGCCAGCGGCACGAAGGTGATGCGCGCGGCCGCCGACTCCGTCAAGAAGGTCGCCCTCGAACTCGGCGGCAAGAACCCCAACGTCGTCTTCGCCGACGCCTGCGCCACCGAGGAAGGCTTCGACACCGCCGTCGACCAGGCCCTCAACGCCGCCTTCATGCACAGCGGCCAGGTCTGCTCCGCCGGCTCCCGGCTCATCGTCGAGGAGAGCGTCTCCGAGCGCTTCGTCGCCGAACTCGCCCGCCGGGCCGACCGGATCCGCCTCGGCCGCGGCACCGACCCGGCCGTGGAGTGCGGACCGCTGGTGTCCGCCGCCCAGCGCGCACGCACCGAGGAGTACGTGGCCTCCGCCCTCGCCGAGGGAGCCGTGCTCCGCTCCGGCGGCGAACGCCCCGACGGGCCCGGCTACTTCTACCGGCCGACCGTGCTGGACCGCTGCCACCGCGGGATGCGCGTCGTACGCGAGGAGGTCTTCGGGCCGGTCCTGACCGTCGAGACCTTCCGCACCGAGGCGGAGGCCGTCGCGCTCGCCAACGACACCGAGTACGGCCTCGCCGGCGCGGTGTGGACCTCCGACCCGGGCCGCGGCCGCCGCGTGGCGGGCCGGCTGCGCCACGGCACCGTCTGGATCAACGACTTCCACCCCTACCTCCCGCAGGCCGAGTGGGGCGGTTTCGGCAAGTCCGGCACCGGGCGCGAACTGGGCCCGTCGGGCCTGGCCGAGTACCGCGAGACCAAGCACGTGTACCAGAACCTCGCTCCGCGCCCCGTGCGCTGGTTCGCGGGCTGAAGGAGGAGCAGGGCCATGACCACCCCCACGCACACCCCCGGGCAAAGCCCCACGCGCACCCCCGGGCAAAGCCCCACGCGCACTTCCACGAACATCCCCGGGCAAGGCCCCGGGCAAAGCCCCGCCCACACCCCCGCACCCGCGGAGCAGGAGTACGACTACGTCGTCGTCGGCGGCGGCACCGCCGGCTCGGTGATCGCCTCCCGCCTGACCGAGAACCCGGACGTCACCGTCGCGGTCATCGAGGGCGGCCCCAGCGACGTGGACCGCCCCGACGTGCTCACCCTGCGCCGCTGGATGGGCCTGCTCGGTGGCGAGCTCGACTACGACTACCCCACCACCGAGCAGCCCCGCGGCAACTCGCACATCCGCCACAGCCGCGCCCGCGTCCTCGGCGGCTGCTCCTCGCACAACACCCTGATCGCCTTCAAGCCGCTCCCCTCCGACTGGGACGAGTGGGAGCAGTCGGGAGCCGAGGGCTGGCATGCGGCCGCCATGGACCCGTACTTCGACAGGCTCCTCAACAACATCGTCCCGGTGGCCGAGAAGGACCGCAACGCCATCGCACGCGACTTCGTCGACGCCGCGCAGAGCGCCCTGGGAGTCCCGCACGTCGAGGGCTTCAACCGAAAGCCCTTCCACGAGGGCGCCGGCTTCTTCGACCTCGCCTACCACCCCGAGGACAACAAGCGCTCCTCCGCGTCGGTGGCCTACCTCCACCCCGTCATGGCCGACCGCCCCAATCTCCGGATCCTTCTGGAGACCTGGGCCCACCGCCTGGAACTCGACGGCACCCGCGCGCGCGGAGTCCACGTACGGGCCTCGGACGGCACGGCATCCCTGATCACCGCACGCCGCGAAGTGGTGGTGTGCGCCGGCGCCGTGGACACCCCGCGGCTGCTGCTGCACTCGGGCATCGGCCGGCGCGAGGACCTGGAAACCCTCGGCATCCCCACGGTGCACGACCTGCCCGGGGTCGGGGAGAATCTGCTCGACCACCCCGAATCGGTGATCGTCTGGGAGACCGACGGCCCGATACCGGACAACTCCGCGATGGACAGCGACGCGGGGCTGTTCGTCCGGCGCGACCCCGACTCAGCGGGGCCCGACCTGATGTTCCACTTCTACCAGATCCCCTTCACCGACAACCCCGAGCGCATCGGCTACGAGCGCCCCGCGCACGGAGTGTCGATGACCCCCAACATCCCCAAGCCGCGCAGCCGCGGCCGCCTCTACCTGACCAGCGCGGACCCCGAGGTGAAACCGGCCCTGGACTTCCGCTACTTCACGGACGAGGACGACTACGACGGCCGGACCCTGGTGGACGGCATCAAGCTGGCCCGCAAGATCGCCGCGACCCAGCCGCTCGCCGGCTGGCTGAGGCGCGAGGTGTGCCCCGGCCCCGAGATCGCCGACGACGAGGAGCTGAGCGCCTACGCCCGCTCCGTCGCGCACACCGTCTACCACCCGGCCGGCACCTGCCGGATGGGGGCCGCCGACGACCCCGGGGCCGTCGTGGGCCCGGACCTGAAGATCCGCGGGCTCGAGGGCATCCGCATCGCGGACGCCTCCGTCTTCCCGACGATGCCCGCGGTCAACCCGATGATCGGAGTGCTCATGGTCGGCGAAAAGGCAGCCGAACTGCTGTCCCGGGAAGGCGGCACCCGGTGAACGCCAGCTCCCCCGCCACACCTCTCGGCCCCGCCACACCTCTCGGCCTCGCCACGCCCGCCACGCCCCCCGGCCCCGCCGCGCCCCCCGTCTTCGCCGTGGACGGCCTGTGGAAGGTCTTCGGGCCATCGAAGGCCGCCGCAAAGGTGCCCGGCTCCGCCGACGCCCTCCTGACCGCCGCCGAACTGCGCGAGCGCACCGGTTGCACCGCGGCCGTCCGCGACGTCACCTTCGACGTCCGCAAGGGCGAGGTCTTCGTCGTGATGGGCCTGTCCGGCTCCGGCAAGTCCACCCTCGTACGCTGTCTCACCCGGCTCATCGAGCCCACCGCCGGAAGCGTGACCATCGACGGGGAGGACGTCCTGGCCATGGACGCCACCCGGCTGCGTGACCTGCGCCGCCACCGCGCCGCCATGGTCTTCCAGCACTTCGGCCTGCTCCCGCACCGCACCGTCCTCGACAACGTGGCCTACGGACTGGAGATCCAGGGCGTCGGACGCGGTGAGCGCCGGGACAAGGCCGTCGAGCTCGTCTCCAAGGTCGGACTCGGCGGACTGGAGGACCGGCGCCCCGACCAGCTCTCGGGCGGCCAGCAGCAGCGCGTCGGCCTGGCCCGCGCCCTCGCCGCCGACCCCGAAGTGCTTCTGTTCGACGAGCCGTTCAGCGCACTCGACCCGCTCATCCGGCGCGAGATGCAGGAGGAGGTCGCCCGGCTCCACCACGAAGAGGGCCGCACCATGGTCTTCATCACCCACGACCTCGCCGAGGCCCTGCGCCTGGGCGACCGGATCGCGCTGATGCGCGACGGCCGCATCGTGCAGCTCGGCACGCCCGAGGAGATCGTCGGCTCGCCCGCCGACGACTACGTACGGGACTTCGTTCGCGACGTCCCCCGCGAACAGGTGCTCACCGTCCGCACCGCGATGCGCCCCGCCGCTGTCGGCGAGGCCGGACACGGACCCGCACTCCACCCCGCCACCACCGTGGTCGAGGCCATCCAGGCCGTCGCCCGCACAGGCGGTCCGGCTCGCGTGGTCGACCGCGGCCGCTGCCTGGGCGTCGTGGACGACGCGGCGCTGCTCGCCGTGGTGGCCGGTCTCCCGGCCGTGACCGGACGGGGGGTGGCGCAATGACCTGCCCCGCTCTTCGCGGCCCTGACCGTACGCGGCGCGGCGCAACGACCCGCCCCGCGCATCCCGCGCCGCCCGTCTCCGACGCCCGGAGGTGGTGCGCGTGACCGCGATCCCGACCCACACCCCGCCCGACACCCGCACCGCAGCCCCTTCGAAAGTCCCGCAATCCTCCGAGCGGCCCACGGGCCCTCGTGCCTCCCGCACGGCGCCCACTCCGCAAGGCCGCTCCCTCAGAGCCCTGCCCGGCCTCGCCGCCCGCCGCGGACTCCTCCTCCCGATGGGCGTGGCCCTCGTCCTGCTGCTCCCGCTCGCCGTGGCCTTCCCCGGCGCCGGCAGCTGGCCCACGGCCCTGGCCGTCGACCTGTCCGGCCCGCTCGACCGCTCCGGCGACTGGATCATCGACCACCGCGACAGTCACCCGCTGTTCCTCTACTTCTTCGGCCACGTCAGCAATGCCGTCGTGGTGTCCGTCCGCGCCGTGTACGTGCTCCTCCTCGCCGCCGGCTGGACCGGCGTCACCGCCCTGGCCGCGTTGGTCGCCTGGCGCCTCGCCGGCATCCGGCTCGCCCTGACCTGCGCCGCCGCTTTCGCCGCCTGCGGACTGCTCGGCATGTGGGTGCCGACCATGCAGACCCTCGCGCTGATGGCCGTCGCCGTCGCCGCCGCCGTCGCACTCGGGGCCCTGCTGGGCCTCGCGGCGGGACTCTCCCCGCGCGCCGGCCGCGTCCTGCGCCCCGTACTCGACACCATGCAGATCCTGCCGGCCTTCGCGTACCTGCTGCCGATGGTGCTGGTCTTCGGCATCGGAGTGCCCGCCGCCGTCCTCGCCACCGTGGTCTACGCCGCCCCGCCCATGGCCCGCCTGACCGCCCTCGGCCTGCGCCAGGCCGACGCGGGCGTCATGGAAGCCGCCGCCTCGCTCGGTGCCACCGGCCGCCAGCGGCTGCTCACCGCCCGCCTTCCGCTCGCGCGCCGACAGCTGCTGCTGGGCGTCAACCAGGCCATCATGATGAGCCTGTCCATGGCCGTCATCGCCTCCGTGATCGGCGCGGGCGGTCTCGGCGACCGCGTCTACCAGGCTCTCGCCTCCGTGGACGTCGGCGCCGCCCTGGCCGCCGGCATCCCGATCGTGCTGCTCGCCGTGGTGCTGGACCGCACCGCCGACGCCGCGGGCCGCCGACTCGGCGCCGCCCCCGGGTCCGACGGCGAACAGCACCTGCTGCGCCGGGTGTTCTCGGGCTGGTACGGCCGCCTGCTCACCCTCCTCGCGGCGGTGGCCGTCGCCGTCGCCGGCCGCATCGCCGGCAGCTCCCTGTGGCCCGAGTCCTGGACCGTCTCCCTGGCCGGCCCGGTGAACTCGGCCGTCGCCTGGATGACCGACCACCTGTACACCGGCGTACCCGTCGTCGGCGGCACCGCCGACTGGGCCGCCCACTTCACCGGCTGGATCCTCGACCCGCTGCGCAGCGGGCTCCAGGCCGCTCCCTGGTGGCTGCTCCTGCTCGTGGCCTGCGCGCTCGCCCTGCTCGCGGGCACCTGGCGCACCGCACTCACGGCAGTCCTCGCCCTGGCCGCCATCGGAGTGCTCGGCGTATGGGAAGCCTCCCTGGACACGCTCTCCCAGGTCCTGGCAGCCGTGGCGGTCACGCTCGTACTGGGCTTCACGATCGCCGTGGGAGCCGCCCGCAGCGCCCGAGCCGAGCGGCTGCTGCGGCCCGTCCTCGACGTCTGCCAGACACTGCCGCAGTTCGTCTACCTCATCCCCGTCGTCGCGCTGTTCGGCGTCGGCCGCGCACCGGCCGCCGCGGCCGCGGTCGTGTACGCGCTCCCAGCCGTCGTCCGGATCACCGTCCAAGGCCTGCGCGAGGTGGACCCGACCGTCGTGGAGTCCGCCCGCTCGCTCGGCGCGACGCGCTCACAGCTGCTGCGACAAATCCAACTACCGCTGGCCCGGCCCGCGTTGCTGCTGGCTGTCAACCAGGCCGTGGTACTGGTTCTCGCCGTCGTCATCATCGGCGGCCTGGTCGGCGGCGGCGCGCTCGGCTACGACGTCGTCCTCGGCCTCGCCCAGGGCGACCTGGGCACCGGCCTGGTGGCCGGCGCCGCGATCGTCTGCCTCGGCCTGCTCCTCGACCGCCTCACCCAGCCCGCGAAGGAGGCCTGACATGCGCGACGCACACCACGGGCGCCCCGGCCTCGACCGCCGGCGCGGCGCGGCCGTCCTGGCCGCCGCCACCGGACTCGCCGTCCTCACCGGATGCGGGGCCGCCGACATGACCCGCCAGTCCTCCCCGTACGCCGCCGCACAGGGCGCGAAGACCGTCACCCTCTCCGTCCAGTCGTGGGTCGGCGCCCAGGCGAACACCGCCGTCGCCTCCTACCTCCTCGAACACGAGCTGGGCTACCGGGTGGACACCGTCCAGGTCGACGAGGTCCCGGCCTGGGACGCCCTCAGCCAGGGGCGCATCGACGCGATCCTGGAGGACTGGGGCCACCCGGAACAGGAGAAACGGTACGTCGAGGCCAAGAAGACCATCACCCCCGGCGGCGATCTGGGAGTGACCGGCCACATCGGCTGGTTCGTCCCCACGTACTTCGCCGAGTCCCATCCGGACGTCACCGACTGGAAGAACCTCGACAAGTACGCCGACCAGCTGCGCACACCCGAAAGCCGCGGCAAAGGCCAGCTGATGGACGGCTCACCGTCCTACGTCACGAACGACAAGGCACTGGTGAAGAACCTGGGCCTGGACTTCGAAGTGGTCTTCGCAGGCTCGGAGGCCGCCCAGATCACCCAGATCAAGCAGTTCGCGAAGGAGCACAAGCCCTTCCTGACGTACTGGTACGAGCCGCAGTGGCTCTTCGAGCGCGTCCCGATGACCGAGGTGAAGCTGCCCGAGTACACGGCGGGCTGCGCCGACGATCCACAGAAGGTGGCTTGCGCCTACCCGCACACGCCGCTCCAGAAGTACCTGAACACACGCTTCGCCGAGTCGGGCGGAAAGGCGGCCGACTTCCTGAAGAAGTTCCGGTGGACCAAGGAGCAGCAGAACGAGGTGTCCCTGATGATCGCCGAGGAGAAGCTTTCGCCACAGCAGGCGGCGAAGAAGTGGGTGGAGCGCAACGAGAACGTGTGGAAGCCCTGGGTGAATTGACCAGCTTCCCGCCCCCGGCCTCCGCGCCCATGCCTACGGCGAGCGTGCGGAGGCGGGGGAGGTCGTCCTCATGCGGCCCGGCGCAACAGTGGATGCTGGCGTGGCCCGCTTCGGCGAGCGGGCGGGCACGGGAGCGGTTCTGAGGGACCCGGCCGAAGCGGTGTGATGCAGATCGCACAGCTCTCTTCGCCTCCCCGGCAACCCCGTCGGGTGCGGCGGCAACTGAAGGCTGACAGAGCAGCACTCAGCTCCCTTTCCGCACAAGGAACTTCACCCGATGCCCCTTTCCTCTGACCGCCGCTTGCCCGCCCGCCGCCGTCTCGTCCTGGTCACCACGGGACTCGTCACTGCGGCGGCGCTCGGCGTCCTCCCGTTCGCCACGCGCGCCGACGCAGGTGCCGTCGATCTCGCACACGCCGTTCTGCCCTCCCAGGACGGCTGGGCGTCGAGCGGCTCCGGCACCACCGGCGGACAGGCCGCCGACGCCGCGCACGACGTCACCGTCACCACACGAGCCGAACTGGTCAAGGCGCTCCGCGCGGGCCCGTCAGGCGCCCCGAGGATCATCCGCGTAAAGGGTCGCATCGACGCCAACACGGACGACCAGGGTCGCCCTTTGACCTGTGCCGACTACGCCAAGGGCACCGGCTACACGCTCGCCGCCTACCTCAAGGCCTACGACCCGGCGGTGTGGGGACGGTCCAAGCTGCCGTCCGGCGCGCAGGAGTCCGCTCGGGCGGCGGCGCAGGCGAAGCAGGCGGAGCGGGTCGGCATCACCGTGCCGTCGAACACCACGGTCATCGGCGTGCCCGGCACCGACGCGGGCATCAACGGCGGCAGTCTGAAGGTGCAGAAGGCGGACAACGTCATCATCCGCAATCTGACCTTCGCCGACACCCGTGACTGCTTCCCCCAGTGGGACCCCACGGACGGCTCCGAGGGCAACTGGAACTCCGCGTACGACGCCGTGACCCTGCGGGGGGCGACCCATGTGTGGGCCGACCACAACACGTTCACCGACAGCCCGCACTTCGACGCCTCGAACCCGCGCCACTTCGGCCGCGAGTACCAGGTCCACGACGGAGCCCTCGACATCACCAACGCCTCGGATCTGGTCACCGTCTCGTACAACCGCTTCACCGACCACGACAAGACCATGCTGATCGGCAGCAGCGACAAGGACACCAAACTCCGTGTCACGTTGCACCACAACGTCTTCCAGGGCATCGTGCAGCGCGCGCCGCTGGCCCGGGTCGGACAGGTCCACCTCTACAACAACCACTTCGACACCACCCCGCGCAACGGCTACACCCACGGCTACAGCGTGAACGCGCGCGCCGGCGTCCAGATCGTGGCGCAGAACAACCACTGGACGCTCTCCTCCGACCGAAAGGCCTCCCAGCTCCTGTCGGGTGACGGCACGGGCGCCTTCGCCGGCAGCGGGAACATGGTCAACGGCTCGGTCACCGACCTCGTCGCCGCCCACAACGCCGCGAACAAGAAGAAGGTCAAGCCCGCGACGACGTGGAAGCCCACCCTCGTCAGGGGACTGGAGTCCTCTGCGGCGGGCCTGCCCGCCTCCCTCGCCCGCAGTGCGGGCGCAGGCGTCCTGAAGTGACCCAACGCCCCGGTGCCCGGGCGGGCGCGCCGGCCGCGCCCGGGCACCAGGGGCAGCCGTGCCGCCCGGCCGCCCGCTCCAGGATCCTCCCGGCCGGCCCGCGGGCCTGGGCGCTGCCGGGCGCGAGGCGCATCAAGCGGGGGAGGGCGGCGAACCCGGCCGGAAACACCAGGTCATGCTCAAGGACGAGCCGCCATCCCAGCTCCTTCCACGCCTCTGCGTCATCCTGGCATTCCACCCGCTCCAAGAGCTCCGGTACACGATCGACGTCGAACCAGCAGTCACGCATCTGCGCCCAGTCCACCACTCCCTCATTGAACCTTCCATCCAACGGTTGCGACTCGGCCGGGGTCCGGTGTATCGCGGACGTATCGAAAATCGCATACGCCCCCGCAACCGCCCTCCGTCTCCCATCAGTGCATGAACCCCAACGCATCCCCGTCAGCGCCGCCCCGCCGCACGCGCGCAATCGTGCTCCTCGGCCTGGCCGTCCTCGGCATGGCGAGCGCCGCGTTCGTTGTACGGCGGCCGCTCATGATGGCCGCGCCGGCGTGCATGGCCGGGCGGTGGCACGGCTGCTTCGATACGTTCAACGGTGTGGTGCTCGTCACGCTGGTCCTGCTGCCGCCGGCCGCGCTGATGGTGTGGGCGCTGGCGCGCCGTCGGCGTGCCCCCGGCGTCCCATCGGCGTGGCGGACGTCGCTGGCCGAGGTGGGCATGGTCCACGGGACGGTGCCGTTCCTGTGGCTGACCATGATGCCGGGCGCCTTGGCCGGCACCGTCCCCGGCCGGGTGAGCCTGGTACCGCTGCAGGACCTGCTCACGATGGGCCCGCTCGGGATCGTCGGCAACCTGCTGGTCTTCGCGGCGCTGGGGTTCTTCGCCCCGATGCGGTTCGCGGCGCTGGCGTCCGTGCCGCGGATCCTGGCCCTCGGGGTGGGCTGCTCGGTCCTGGTTGAAACCGCACAGTACGTCCTGCGGCTGGACCGGGTGTCCTCCGTGGACGACGTACTGGTCAACGCCATGGGCGCCGTGCTGGCCGCGCTGGCGTCGCGCCGCTGGTGGCGCACTGCGGCAAAAGCACCGTCGGACCAGCCCCGCCCCGCCCTGGCAGCGGCAGGCTGACTCGCGTGCCCGGTGACCACACGTCGTTGCATACGGCGGCGATATGGTGTGCTGCTTAGGCTTCGGACATGCGCGTACTGATCGTGGAGGACGAGCCCTACCTGGCCGAAGCCGTCCGTGACGGTCTGCGGCTGGAGGCGATCGCCGCCGACATCGCCGGCGACGGCGACTCCGCCCTGGAACTGCTCAGCGTCAACTCCTACGACCTCGCGGTCCTCGACCGCGACATTCCCGGCCCCTCCGGCGACGAGGTCGCCCGGCGCATCGTCGCCTCCGGCAGCGGCATCCCGATCCTCATGCTCACGGCTGCCGACCGGATCGACGACAAGGCCTCCGGGTTCGCGCTCGGCGCCGACGACTACCTCACCAAACCGTTCGAGCTGCGGGAGCTCGTCCTGCGGCTGAGGGCGCTCGACCGCAGACGCGCGTACGCCCGGCCGCCGGTCCGCGAGATCGCGGGCCTGCGGCTCGACCCCTTTCGGCGGGAGGTCTTCCGCGACGGACGCTACGTCGCGCTCACCCGCAAACAGTTCGCCGTGCTGGAAGTCCTCGTCGCCGCCGAGGGTGGCGTCGTCAGCGCCGAAGAGCTGCTGGAACGCGCCTGGGACGAGAACGCCGACCCCCTCACCAACGCCGTGCGCATCACCGTCTCCGCGCTGCGCAAACGGCTCGGTGAACCATGGGTCATCGCCACGGTGCCCGGCGTCGGCTACCGCATCGACACACCGACACAGACCGGACACGGGGGAGGAGAGCGTGGATAGAGCGCCTGGGATGAGCGTGCGCGCCAAGCTCGCCCTCAGCTACGCCGGTTTCCTCATGCTCGCCGGCGTCCTGCTGCTCGCGGCGGTGTGGGTGTTCCTCCTGCGCTACGTCCCCGAACGTGCGCTCCTCGTCTCCTCCGACACCCCCACGCATGGTGTCTTTCCCATCCGGTCCAACCTCCTGCGCGTTTTCGCACCGAGGGCAGCCGCAGTACTCGCGTTCCTGCTGGTGCTCGGCCTCATGGGAGGGTGGGTCCTCGCCGGCCGGATGCTCGCACCCCTCACACAGATCGCCGATGCGGCACGGACGGCCGGGAACCGGTCCCTGTCCCACCGGATCCGCATGAAGGGCAGGAAGGACGAATTCCGCGAACTCTCCGACGCTTTCGACTCGATGCTCGAACAACTCGAGTCCCACGTCGCCGAGCAGCAGCGGTTCGCCGCGAACGCCTCCCACGAACTGCGCACTCCGCTGGCCATCTCGCGGACGCTCCTCGACGTCGCCCGCAAGGACCCCTCACGGGACCGGGGCGAACTCATCGAACGCCTGCACGCGGTCAACAAGCGGGCGATCGACCTCACCGAGGCCCTCCTGCTGCTCAGCCGCGGCGACCGCGGAAACTTCACCCGTGAGCGTGTCGACCTCTCCCTCATCGCGGAAGAAGCCGCCGAAACGCTGCTTTCCCTCGCCGAACAGCGCCGGATCACGCTCGACGTCACCGGTGGGGTCGCCCAGACCAGCGGATCCGCCGAACTCCTGCTGCGGATGGTGACGAATCTCGTCCAGAACGCCATCGTCCACAACCTCCCCACCGACGGCACCGTGAAGATCCATACCGAGGCGCACGGCGACACGAGCGTGCTGCAGGTCGAGAACACGGGCCGCCGGCTCCCACCGGAACTGGTACCGACCCTCGCCGAACCCTTCCAGCGCGGAACGGAACGCGTCCGCACCGACGAGTACGCCGGCGCCGGCCTGGGCCTGGCCATCGTGCACAGCATCGTCCGCGCCCACGACGGGACCCTCGACCTCGTCCCGCGCCCCGCCGGCGGCCTCCTCGTCACGGTCCGGCTGCCCGGCACGCCGTAGGCACGTCATCCGGGCGGGGTCCACCAGATCGTCCGCCGGCCGGGCCTCCACACGCCGGTGCCCCGCAGGGGCGGCTCGCGGGCGGTCACCCTCAACCTGCCTGAGAGAAGCCCGACATCGTGACGCACGACGGGCGGGCGCCGACGACGACGAGGGGCCCGTCCGATCGCGCGATCGGACGGGCCCCCTGTCGTTTCGGCAGGTCCTCAAGACGTGAAGTAGCCGTTGGACTGAGGCGAAGCGGTGACTGCGGGCTCCTGCGCCGCGACACGGTCGGAGCCGAGGACGCCGGGTCAGCGTCAGGAATGTTCGTCGGCTCGGTCGGACTCACTGCGCAGAACGCAGAATTCGTTGCCTTCGGGATCAGCGAGGATGGCCCAGCCTGAACCATCAGGATTCCGGTGATCGGCGACAAAGGCGGCACCGAGGCCCAGCAGCCGGTCCACCTCCTGATCGCGCGAGGTCTCGGGGCGCAGACAGAGATGGATCCGATTCTTGATCGTCTTGGCCTCGGGCACCTCGTTGAAATACAGCACGGGGCCCTCCGCCAGCAGTACCAAAGTCTCCCGGTCACCCGGTTTGACATCCGCATGCATCGGACGGCCCGTCACGCTGCTCCAGAAACGGGCCAGCTCGTAGGCATCCGCACAGTCGATCGCCACGTTCTGCACTATTGAAACCATGCGCCCCAGCCTGCCCGACTTCCACTCCGGACACCACCGAGCTGCGCTCATCGTCAGCGCATACAGCTCAGGCTCCCGCCGGCACTCGGCGAGGGTCGCGGTGGCGATCCGCAACCTGCTCCCACGCGCCGAACCGGACGCTTCATCGGCGGAGTTGAGCCAGACCTGGCAGCTGGGACCGGTGTGCCTGGTGGGGGTGACGGCCACTATGTAATGTCACATCGCATGATGCTCTTACGTCGTGCGGCATCGGCCGCTGCCCTCCTCGTCACCGTCCTCCCCCTGGCAGTCGCTTCGCCCGCGCACGCGGCCGACGGCGCGACCGCCTGCCACCACCCGGCGGCGTCCGTACCGCTCGACGCCGAACAGGCACGGCTCGCGGACGCCCGCACCACCGCCCTGGTCGAGCGAGCCGGATTCGGGGACTTCGTACGGAGATTCCCCGCCGCCCTGTGCGCGACCCGCAACCCAGCCGAGGCCGAACGGCTCCTCCACTCCTGGGGCCAGGCCCTGTGGCAGACCTCCGTACGGCGGGCCCAGGGACAGCGGCAGGGCGGCGACCTCGCACCCGGGGACGACCGGCCGCTGTACTGGGCGCGGCTCGGCATGACCGCCGCACTCGCCCGCTGGCAGCCGGAGTTCACCGTCGATCGGGCGGCGCTCCGCACCCGCTTCGAAGACGCCTCCCGCGGCCTCACCGACAACGCCTTCCGCACGGCGCCCGGCGTACGCAAGGTCTTCATCAGCGGGTTCGACCCCTTCGGGCTCGACGCGGAGATCCGCCGCGCCAACCCGTCCGGCTCGGCTGCCCTGCAGCTCAACGGGCGGCGCGTGACCCTCGCCGACGGCAGCCCAGCCGAGATCCGCGCCGTCGTTCTGCCCGTGCGGTACGCCGACTTCGACGCCGGCATGGTGGAGCGGGCGTTCGCCCCGCGCCTGGCCGCCGGATCCGCCTCGGCCGACATCATCACCACCGTCAGCCAGGGCTACCCCGGCATCTTCACTCTGGAGGACTGGGCGGGGCGGGCACGGTCCGCCGACCCGTACCCCGACAACGCGCGCGCCCTCTCCGGTGGCACCCGCGAGCGTCCGGTGACGGCACCCGGCCTCGGCCCGGGCCCGGAATTCATTCGCACCACGCTGCCCGCCGACGCGGTGACCGCCGCCGTGCACACCCCGTACCCAGTCCTCCTCAACACCGAGGTGACCGAGATTCCGGCGGGCGGCACGGCTCCCGTCGACCGGACCGACGGCCCGACTCCGGGCTCGCGGGCCGTCGCGGGCGGCGGGGGCGGCTACCTGTCCAACGAGGTCGCCTACCGCTCCAACCGGCTGCGTACCGAACTCGCCCCGCACCTGCCCGGCGGCCACCTCCACACCCCGGTGCTCACCGGTCTGCCCGCCGACCCCCAGCTGCTGACCGGCCCCGAGTTCGAACACAACGAGAGCGCGATCACCGCTGAGGTCCGCGCGATCCTCGAACACGCCGCCGTGCGGCGGTAGCCGCAGGCCCGCTGGGGTGCGCCGCCCCGCCACGGGGCAGCGGTACGGGCGCTCAGTGAGTGGCGGATGCCCCCGGGAACAAGCCATCCCTGGAGGCCCTCAGGACCGGCGAAGGAGACGGTCACTCCGAGCCGGCCGGGGCCGGCTTCGCCACCGACAGCGGCTCGGCGATGTCCTCGAGCGAGCGGCGCTCGGCCTTGACCGCCAGGAAAGCCGCCACGAGGCCCGCCGCGCACATCAGTGCGGCGCCGATCCGGAAGGCGAATGCCGTGTCGCCGACCACGCCCGACTCGGTGAGGTCGGCGAAGATCAGCGGGCCGCTGATGCCGCCGGCCGCGGTGCCGAGGGCGTAGAAGAAGGCGATGGCCATGGCGCGGGTCTCCATGGGGAATACCTCCGAGACGGTCAGGTACGCACTGGAGGCACCCGCCGACGCGAAGAACAGCACCACGCACCAGCAGGCCGTCATGGTCGTCGCCGTGAGTGAACCCCGGTCGAACAGCCAGGCCGTGCCGAACAGCAGCACGCCCGAGAGCAGGTAGGTGGAGGAGATCATGATCCGGCGTCCGACTGTGTCGAACAGCTTGCCCAGCAGCAGGGGTCCGAGGAAGTTGCCCGCGGCGATGACGGCGAAGTAGTAACCGGTGTTGCCCGTCGGCACGTCGAAGAACGTCGTGAGGATGGTGCCGAAGCCGAAGGTGACGGCGTTGTAGAGGAACGCCTGGCCGATGAAGAGCGAAAGGCCGAGGAACGCGCGGCGCGGGTAGTGGCCGAAGACGGTCTTGGCGATCAGGCCGAAGCCGATGCTCTTGCGCTGGTGAATGGTGATCCCACCGGTCGGCGGGGGGAGGCGTTCGTCCTTCTCCTGCTCGATCCGGCGCTCCACGGACGACACCAGCGTCTCGGCGTCCTCGGCCTTGCCGTGGATGAACTGCCAGCGCGGACTCTCCGGAACGTGTTTGCGTACGAGGAGGATGGCCAGGCCGAGGACGACACCGAGGGCGAAACTGAGCCGCCAGCCGAGGTTCTCGGGGAAGATGTCGGTGTCCAGCATCACCACGGACAGCAGGGCGCCCCCGATCGCCCCGAGCCAGTAGCTGCCGTTGATGATGAGGTCGACCCGGCCCCGGTAGAGGGACGGAATCAGCTCGTCGATGGCCGAGTTGATGGCCGCGTACTCGCCGCCGATACCGAAACCGGTGAGGAAGCGGAAGAGGAAGAACCACCAGGACTCGAACGAAAGTGCGGTCATCGCGGTCGCGCCCAGGTAGACGGCCAGGGTCACCATGAAGAGCTTCTTGCGGCCGTAGCGGTCCGTCAGCCATCCGAAGAAGAGCGCCCCGGAGCAGGCACCTGCCACATAAAGGGCGGCGGCGACACCGGTGACCTGGGCGGCGGTGATGTCGAGGCCGCTGCCTTCCTCGGCGAGGCGGCCGGCGACGTTGCCGACGATGGTGACCTCGAGTCCGTCGAGGATCCAGACGGTGCCGAGGCCGATCACGATCATCCAGTGCCACCGGGACCACGGCAGGCGATCGAGGCGGGCCGGCACGGCTGTGGTGACGGTGCCCGTGGTGGCCGGCACGGACACCGGCGGCGAGTCGGATGCCATTGTTCCCTGTTCCCTCCTTCTCGATCCCCCTGCCCTGCCGAGTTCCCGAGAACCGGTCGGACATGCGGCCGCGGTCGCGTTCCACTGTCCGCGCGGTCCGGCGCGATCCGGCGCGATCCGGCGCGTCACGGCACATTGCCGTCGCGTGCCCGCGGCCTGCCCGATGGCGGACAGGTCCCAGCTTGCGCGCGGTCTTCGGACACACCCGCCGCGACACCCCTGCCGCAGCCCGTACGGTCTCGGCCGCCCCACGTCGGTGGCCGGGCCGCTTCTGCACGCAGTCGTGACGGTCGGTCATCAGCCCGGGTCAGAAGCGCCGTTGTCAGTGGTGGGGGTTACGTTCGGGGTGTTGCAAGGGCCGTTTCCGACAGGAGTGGACGATGACCGAGAGCACTGTGCCGCCCACGCTGAGGGTGGTGCTGACAGATGTGAACGAGCGCGTGGTGGAGGCGTGGCGGGCGGCGTTCGCGGACACCCCCGGCATCGAGATACGTCGAGGATCGATCCTCGACGAGGACGTCGATGCCTGGGTCACCCCGACCAACTCCCGGGGCCGGATGGACGGCGGGGTCGACGCCGCCATCAAACGTCACCTCGGGTCCGGTATCCAGCTCCGTGTACAGCGGGCGATCCGCGATCGGTTCGCCGGCGCCCTCCCGGTGGGCAGCGCGGTCTGCGTGCCGTCGGGGGCCACCACCCCCCGGTACCTGATATCCACGCCGACCATGGTGCAGTCCTCGCAGAATGTGAGTGCCACCCTGAACGTGGCGCTGGCATGCGCAGCGGCGTTCCAGGCCGTTCACCGGCAGAACCGGCAGACGCCCGGCAGCATCCGCTCCGTGGCGCTGGTCGGCATGGGTGCGCAGACCGGTCGGGTCCCGGCCAGGGTGTGCGCCAACCTGATGTGGACCGGCTACACGCTCTTCCACGACCACTGGTTCGAGGATGACGACCAGTTGCGCGCCACGATCATCACGCAGCTGAACGGCGTCGAGAACGCCCCCGTCGAGGAGCGGATACGCATCGTGCCACCGCAGGCCGTTGCGCCTGCCCCCGCCGGCCCCCCTGCCGGCCACATCGATCCCTCGCCCACGACGACCGGAAGTTCCTCCCTCATGACTGACGCGATCAACGGCGCGGCGGACCAGCCCGACGCGACGGACCCCCTGGCTCTCACCGAACTCTTCAACGGCGGTGGTGAGCCCTGGCTTCCGCTCCTGAAGCCGGTCATCGAGGAGCTGCCGGACGCCGCCCGGTTCATCGGGAAGGGCCGCAGCCCCGAGGTCGTCCCGGTTCGCGAGCTGACCTTCCAGGCTCTCAAGCCGCACCCGCCGCACAAATGGAAGGTCGTCGCCTTCGGCCAGAATCCCTACCCGCGGCCGGAGAGCGCCACCGGCATAGCCATGTTCGACAACACCTTCAGCGACTGGAAGGACAGCCAGTTCGGCAGGGTCGTCAGCATCCGCTGCATCATCAAGGCGGCGGCGATGTGGAAGTACGGCATAGCCAAGAAGACGCCCATCTCCGACGTGCGCGCGTTGTTGAAGGAGCGGGACACCGTCCAGCCGCCGGAGTGGTTCCAGGCGATGCTCACGCAGGGCGTGCTGTTGCTGAACGCCTCCCTCACCGCCAGCGGCGACGGGGCGATGGATGCCGCCCAGCACACGGGGTTCTGGCGGCCCGTCGCCGAACGGATCGTCGAGGAGATCCTCAAGGCCAAGCAGGACGCCGCCGAGGAGGACCGCGGGATCGTGTTCGCCTGGTGGGGGGCGCACGCCCGCAGCCTGAAGCGGGTCGTCCTGCGACTCCAGGAGAAGTACCCGGACGTCGAGGTCCGGCACATCGACCACGCGAACCCGGCGGCGCAGGGCGACATCTTCTGCGAGGGCGACCACTTCGCCATGGTGAACGAGGCTCTCACGTCGCTGGGTGCCGATGGGATCGACTGGCTGCCGAGCAAGGGGTGGAACGAGGGGGCGGCCGGTACGGACGGAGGTGTCGCGGCTCGCATGGGCGCCTTCATCGAGTCGACCATGAACCTGCACCAGCTGTACCTGGAGCGGCTCACCAGCGTCAAGGACGAGGGCCTGGCCCTCCCTGCGATCACCGGCGTGTTCGATACCCCGCTGATGGACTTCCTGGACGCCGTCGCACCGGTCGCCGAGACGCTGTCCGGGCTCGCCGGACACATCGACCGGTCACACACCTTCGGCAAGCGGCGGGCAGACGAGATGTCCGGCAGCCTGTCCGCCGACGCGATCGCCGCGCTCTACCTCTACACCTGCGAGTCCGCCTTCTACCGCGAGATCAACGCCGTCCTCCGCTCTCCGGACCGCACCAGGGTCACGCCGTACCTGCCGTACCTGCGGCTGCTCTTCTCCGCGGTCTCAGGGCTGCCCGCCCATACGCAGCCGCTGTGGCGCGGTGTGTCGCTGGACCTGCGGGCGCAGTACCCGGTGGGTCGGACGGTCACCTGGTGGGGCGTCTCCTCGTGCACCTCCGAGCTGAACGTGGCCCGGTCCTTCCTGGGCAGCCGCGGCAAGCGGACGCTCTTCGAGGTGACGCCCGCCCGCGCGGTCGGGATCAGGAGCTTCTCCGCTTTCACCGGGGAGGAGGAGTACATCCTCACACCGGGCACGCAGCTCAAGGTGACGGACGTGAAGAGCGAGCGCAGCGGGCTGTACACGGTCAAGCTGACCGAAGTGGACGCCGAGCCCGTCGTGTCCTGACCCACCTTCTCGGGGCGGCCACGGGCGCGGGCGTCTCAGTTCGCCGGTTCTGCCTGTGGACGTGGACGGGCCCCGACCCAGGGGGAGTAGGTCGGGGCCCGGCAGGGCGACGCGGCTGCCGCCGCGCGTGGTCAGTGGCGGAAGGTGTCCTTGACGTCTTCCTTGGCCTCCCGGGTCTTGCCCTTGGCCTGGTCGGCCTTGCCCTCGGCGGTCATGCGCTCGTTGCCGACGGCGCGGCCGACGGTCTCCTTGACCTTGCCCTTGGCCTGCTCGGCGTGTGCCTTGCTCTTCTCAGTGCCCGACATGGGGACCTCCTCGTGAAGTACCGGATTGGTCGTGACCGCTCTCCTGCTCCCAACCGTCCCCCGTAAACCCCCGGGATCTGTGCCGGTGTCCGGCAGGGACGGCCGGCGGTGCCTTGCGGGTGTTGTGTGCAGGTTCGTGATCATATGAGTGCAGCCGCTGGTGGCGACGAGGAGCGCATCCCCAAGGGAAGGACTTCCATGAGCCGGGAACACGTTCTGCGGGGCCGTACGGCTGTCGTCACCGGCGCGGCCCGCGGCCTGGGTGCCGGCCTGGCCCGCCAGTTGGGCGCCCGCGGGATGCGTGTCGTACTGCTGGGGCGTGAACGCGAGCGCCTGGAAGACGTCGCCCGCACCCTGCCGGTCGAAACCCGCTGTTTCGCCGTCGACGTCACCGACGACAAGGCGATGGAACGCACCGCGCGGGCGGTGACGGAGACGCTGGGTCCCCCCTCTGTCGTGATCGCGAATGCCGGGATCGCCGAGGGAGGTCCTTTCGCCACCTCGGACGCGGCCACATGGAGGCGGGTCATCGAGGTCAACCTGATCGGCAGCGCCATCACCGCCCGCGCCTTCCTGCCCGGCCTGCTCTCCACGCGCGGCTACTTCCTGCAGATCGCCTCCACCGCCGCGTTCGGCTCGGCCCCCCTGATGAGCGCCTACTGCGCTTCCAAGGCCGGCGTGGAGTCGTTCGCCCAGTCCCTGCGCGCCGAGTTCGCCCACCAGCGCGTCGCGGTCGGGATCGCCTACGTGCACTGGACGGACACGGACATGATCCGTGATGCCGACGAGCACACCGTGCTACGGGAGCTGCGCGCGCACATGCCTCCGGGTGCCCGCCGTACCTACCCGGTGGCCCGGGTGGCCGGCTGGGTCGTACGGGGCGTGGACCACCGGTCGGCGACCGTGTACGCGCCACCCCGGCTGCGCTGTGTCCAGCCGTTGCGGCCCTTTCTGCCCATGGTGGTCACCGCGGTCTCGCGCTGGGCGCTGCCGCGCCTGGCCGAGCGCGGCCCGGTGGAGCCCACCGGGCTGTTGGGTGCGGGAGGACAAGCCGGAAGGCACGCGACGAAGCCCGGGTCGCAACAGGACTGACAGTGCGTCGCTGCTCGTGTGGGGAGGCGGATGAAAGGGTTCAGTGCAGGCGGTTCACGACGTTCTTGACCGTGGTGTTCTTGAAGTAGTCGACCGGAGGGGCGCTCCAGTTGCTCTCCCACTCGATGAGGGTGACGGTGTCGCCGTCCCGGCCCACGCCGAACAGATGGTTGTGGTAGGCGTTGCCGAAGGTGTAAGTGACACGCATGCCCTGGACGGTGGCTCCCTCTTCCACGTCCACAGTCCCGTAGTCGTACCCCGCCTCGATGGTGTCGGGACTGTCGTCGTACGTGGCGGGGCATTCCGCGTAGGTCTGACGCGCCTGCGCCGCGAACGCGATCGCCTCCGCCTCCGTCTCGAAGATGAGGGTGTTCTGGAGACCGCTGGCCGTTTCGGACGTGTAGACCCCACGGCTCCAGACGTTGACCTCGGGCACATTCCACGAGCGGCCGCATGTGGGGTAGCGCCACCCCCGCGCGGCCGGCTGGCCGTACCAGGTCGTTCCGTCCTTCGGCATGTCGGAGAGGTAGACCATGCCCGGCCGGGGCCGCCATTCGGCGGCGACCGCCTCAGCCCCCGACGCCACCACCATCAGCGCGGTGGCCACGGCCGCCGTGGCCGGGCCGCGCAGTCGCTTCCGTACCGTCATGAGATCCCCCTGGCAGATGTCTGGTTCCGTCGGCCGTGGCCCCGCTCAGGGCGCACCCCGGGCCGTGGGTCCAGCGTGCCGCGCGATCCCTCAGTCCAAGGTGTCGCAAAAGGCGGATGGCGCGGTCTCCCCTTCAATCTGTCCGGTATGGCCCACCGAAGGGCTGCTACCGCTTCCCCCGGCGCTGACGCCGTCGTGCCCGGGCGAAGGGTGCCGAAGGGGTGCCCGTGGAGCCCGGCACGAAGGGCGCCCGTCGAGCCCCGTGGGGCGAACACCTGCGCCGCGTTCCCCTGACGGGCACACCGCGCCCTCGTCCACGCGGGCGTGATCAAGCCATCCTTCCGTCACCCGATCGGGCCAGCAGGACCTAGAGTGTGCGCGTGACCGAGCAGAATCCCGAACTCATCGCCGGCCGGTACCAGCTGGTCGAACGCATCGGCCAGGGCGGTATGGGCCGGGTCTGGCGTGGCCTTGACCATCAGCTCTTCGGACGCGAGGTCGCCGTCAAGGAGATCCTCTTCCCGCCGGGCATGGACGACGGCGACCGCGCCGCGCTGCTCCGGCGGTTCACCGGCGAGGCCCGCGCAGCGGTCACTCTCAGCCACCCCGGGATCATCACCATCCATGACGTCGTGGAGCATCACGGTGCCCCCGTCATCGTCATGGAGCTGATCCGCGGACAGTCCCTTGCCGAGGCCATCCGCAGCCGGGGCCGGCTGCCCGTGCAGCGAGTCGCCGAGATCGGCGCCGCCATGCTCGACGCTCTGGCCGAGGCGCACGGGGCGCGGATCGTCCACCGCGACATCAAGCCGGACAACGTGCTCCTGACCAAGGACCGCGTCGTCCTCACCGACTTCGGCATCGCCCACCTCGCGGATGCCACGACCAAGCTGAGTCACAGCGGGATCGTCATCGGCACGCCGCAGTACATGCCGCCGGAGCAGCTGGAGGGCAAGCGCCCGACCCCCGCCAACGACCTGTGGGCGCTCGGCGCCACCCTCTACCACGCCGTCGAAGGGCACCCGCCGTTCGTTGCGGAGGGGCTCCACGCCCTCGCCGTGGCCGTGTTCACCCGCCCGCACCGGCCGCCGGTCCACGCCGGCCCCTTGGTGCCCGTACTGGACGCACTCCTCACCAAGGACCCGGCGCAGCGTGTGGGCGCCGCGGACGCGGCCGAGATGCTGGCGTCGGTACTGCGGTCCTCCGCAGCCGGGGCCGGCACATCCGACGGGCACGGCCCGGGGCGCGTGCCCGCGCCAGAGCCCAAGCCCGAGCCCACACCCACACCTACGCCCGCACCCGCACCTACGCCCGCGCCCACACCCGCGCCCGTGCCCACACCCACACCCGCGCCCGCGCCCACAGCCACACCCACACCCGCGCCCACACCCGCGCCCGATCCGAGGGTGACCCCCGTACCGGCACCGGACGCGGCGGCGGAGCACACGTCCGCTCCGACGGCGCCGGAGCAGGCACCGTCGACGACGCCGTCACGTCAGACCCCCACGGTGCTGGACTCCGGCTCCGCCGCCGGCACCCCGCGGCGCCCCATGCCGGACCGGCCGACCCGTCCGCCCGTGCCCGTACCCCCGGCCGAGGACCCGGTCACGCTCCGGACCACGCCCAAGGCGGAGCACGGCGAGCGGGCGTCCGCCCGGCGGCGGGCCCTCACCCGGCGATCCGCGGTCCTGGGCGCGGCGCTGGCCACGCTCGCCACCGGCTCCGTCTTGACTTGGACTTTCACCCGTGACGATGACGCCCCCCGCGACGGCGGGGTGAGGGGCAACGGCGCGGGAGCCTCCGCCGTCACGGTGGTGATCGGGGTGGACGCACCGCTCAGCGGCGGACTGTCCTCGATGGGCGTCGGTGTGAGGAACTCAGCCGACCTGGCGGCCAGGACCGCCAACGAAACCCGGCACGTCCCCGGCGTGAACTTCGAGATCAAGGCCCTCGACGACGCGGCCGACCCCGCCAAGGGCGGGCCCAACGCCGCCCAATTCGTGTCCGACGAGAAGGTGCTGGGGGTCGTCGGACCCCTCAACTCCGGTGTCGCCCGGACCCTGGTGGCACCGCTCGCACGGGCGGACATGGTCAACGTGTCACCGGGCAACACCGATCCCGTGCTGACGATGGGCCCCGACTGGGCCGCGGGCACCAAGTCCCGTCCGTACTCCACCTACTTCCGCACCGTCGCCACGGACGTCGACCAGGGGCCGTTCGCCGCCCGGTACCTGCACCGCGAGGCGAAGAAGACCAAGCTCTACGTCGTCGACGACGCGAGTGCCCACGGCACCGGCCTCGCCTCCGGTTTCACAGCCGAGTTCACGAAGCTCGGCGGGACCGTCGTCGGTACGGAGCAGGTCGATCCCGCCGAACGCGCCTTCGCGGGCCTCGCCGAGAGGGTGCAGTCCTCGGGCGCCGACGCCGTCTACTTCGGCGGCTACTACGACACCGCCGCGCCGCTCTCCCAGCAGCTCAAGCAGGCGGGGGGGAACGTCCCCCTGATGGGCGGCGACGGCATGTTCGACCAGCAATACCTCACGGCGAACCCGAAGGCCGAGGGGGACCTCGCGACCCACATCGGCGTACCCGCCGAGGAGTCGGCGGCAGGGCAGGACTTCCTCGCCCGGTACCAGAAGGCGGGGTATCCGGAGGCGGCCGGCTGGTACGGCCCCTACGCCTACGACGCGACCTGGACCCTCATCGAGGCGGTGAAGGCCGTCGTGACGGCCAACGGCGGCACGCTTCCCCTCGACGCCCGGGCGAAACTGCCGCAGGCCGTAACGGGGCTGGGTTTCGACGGCGTCACGGGACGCGTCGCCTTCGACGGAAACGGCGACACGGTCAACCGCCGGCTGACGGTGTACACGGTGAACGACGGCAGCTGGGCGACCGTGACGAGCGGACCCGCCACCCGCTGAGCCCGCCGGGCCGACGCGGTCCGGAAGCCTGCTCTGTGTGGCGGGCCGGTCCCTCAAGGCGCTGCGGGAGGCGTCGGCGTCGCGGCACGCCGCCTGCGTGCAGCCCGACGCACACGAGAAGCCGGCCCGGGTGACCCCGGCCCCTCGGCTGCGCAGGCTGGTGCAGCGGCTGTGCGGCCTGCCGCCGCGGCTGCCGGGGCGTTTGCGGTGGGTGGCCCGGTCGGCGGGCTGCGGGTCAGGTCACCACCGATCGCCTCAGGCGGTGCGGCGCACCTCCCACCGGGAGACGCCGCCGCGCTCCTCGGCGACGTACAGCGTGCCGTCCGGGCCGAAGGCCAGGCCGTGGGGTTCGCGGTCGGGGGCCGCGAGCGGGTGCTCGGTGATCTTGCCGTCCGCGGTGACGGAGCCGATCCGGCCGCTGCCCCACTCGGTGAACCAGCAGGTCCCGTCCGGGGCGACCGTGACGGCGTGGGGGCGGCAGTCGGCCTCGGGCAGCGCGAACTCGACGATCTGCACGCCTGCTTCGCCGGCCGTGAGCCGCCCGATCCGCCCGGCGCCGATCTCGGCGAACCACAGGCTCCCGTCCGGGCCGGCCGCGAGTCCGACGGGGGCGGCTCCGGGGGTGGGCAGAGGGTGGAGCCGGACCTCGCCGGAGACGGTGATCCGGCCGATCGCGTTCGCCTGGTTAAGGGTGAACCACAGGGCTCCGCCGGGGCCCGCCGTGAGGAAGGACGGGAATCCCCCGTCGCACGGCAGCGGGAACTCGCAGACCTCGCCGTCCGTGCTGATCCGGCCGATGCGGTCGGCGTTCGTCAGGGTGAACCACAGGGCGCCGTCGGGCCCGGCCGCGATCCCGTAGGGTCCGCCCGCGCCGCAGGGAAGCGCGTACGAGCGGGCTTCGCCGTCCACCGTGATCCGGCCGATCCGGTGGTCGCCGTACCGGGTGAACCACAGCGCACCGTCCGGTCCGGCGGTGACCAGGGTGGGGCCGCAGCCGGGGGAGTCCAGGGCGAACTCCTCGACCCGCCCGGACGAGGAGGTGAGGCGGGCGATGCGTCCGGCGTGGACGAGGGTGCACCACAAGTGGCCGTCCGGCCCGACGGCGAGCGCGTACGGGCCGGAGCCGACGGTGGGGAGGACGAAGGTGCCGAGCGGGCTTACGGAGGTGGTCAAGCGAGGCGTCCTTTCGACGGGAGTGGGGAGTGGGGAGTGGGAGAGACGGGAGAGGGGAGAGGCGGAGCGGCTGATCGGTCGTCACGGGCAGGCGTCGGCTGCGGCGGGCGCCGGGGCGCGCAGCGCGAGCCGGTCGCCCGGCCAGCGGGTGCACAGCCGCCGGTCGTGGCTGACGACGACCACCGCGCCGGCGAACCGGGCCAGCGCTTCCTCCAGCTCCTCCGCCAGCGCGGGGGAGAGGTGATTGGTGGGCTCGTCCAGCAGCAGGACGTCGGCCGGTTCGGTGACCAGGCGGGCCAGGGCCAGCCGCTGCCGCTGCCCGACGGACAGGGAGGCGACCGGGGCGGACAGCCGTTCGTGGGCGAACAGGCCCAGCGACAGGAGCCGTTCGGCGTGCTCCTCGAGGGTTCCGGGGCGGCCTTCGGCGTAGGCCGCGAGCAGTGTCCTATGGCCTCCTCCGACGACGGTGTGCTGGGCCAGCAGCCCGATCCGGCCGTCTCGAACGACCTGGCCGAGGTCGGGGGCCAGGGCGCCGGCCAGAACGTCCAGCAGGGTGCTCTTGCCCGCCCCGTTCGGGCCCGTGACCAGCAGTCGGCCGCCCGCCGGCACGGTCACGTCCACCGGCGCGAGCCGCCCCTCGACCGCGACGCCCGCTGCGGCCAGCAGCACCCGTCGTGCTTCGCCGGACCGGGTCGGCCCGGCGGACGCCCCAGGTTCCGTGGCGGTGGAAGTGGAGGTGGAGGTGACGGCGGCAGTGGCAGTGGCGGTGTCAGTGGCGGTGGTGGTGGCGGTGCGCGGTACGGCGGTGAACCGCAGCGGGTCCGCGGGTGCGGGCACCGGCCGGGCGAGCAGCCGGGCGAGCCGCTCCTCGGCGTTGCGGACCCGGCTCGCGAGGGACTGCTGGACCCGGCCGGCGGCCCGGTCGTACGCCATCTTGTTGCCGTCCCTCATGGCCCGGCCGGGCGCCACCCGGCGGGCGGTGACGGCTGCGGCCTCGCGCAGCCGGGCCGCCTCGGCCCGCCAGGCGGTGTGGGCCTCGGCGCGGCGCCGCCGCTCGGCGGCGCGCTCCGCGAGGTAGCCGGCGTAACCGTTGCCGTACCGCACGGTCCGGTGCAAATCGCCGTCGACCTCCAGGAGGGAGGTGGCGACGCGTTCCAGGAAGACCCGGTCGTGGGAGACGGCGACCGTGATGCCGCGTCGGGCGCGCAGGTGGTCCTCCAGCCAGGTCAGGGCGGCGCCGTCCAGGTGGTTGGTGGGCTCGTCGAGGAGCAGTACCTCCGGGGCGGCGGCGAGCAGCACGGCGAGGCGCAGGCGTACGACCTCGCCGCCGGACAGGCCGCCGACGGTGCGCTCGCGGGGCAGGCCCGGCAGGCCGAGGCCGTGCAGGGAACGCTCCACGCGGGCGTCCGCCTCGTACCCGCCACGCAGTTCGAAGGCGGTGAGGGTGTCGGCGTACGCGGTGAGGGTCTCGGCAGTGGCGTCGCCGCCGGCCATGCGGGCCTCGAGCCGGCGCAGGAGCCGCTCCAGGGATCGCAGCTCGGCGAGGGCGCGGTCGACCACCTGCTGGACGGTCAGGTGCGGCGGGAGGACTTCCTCTTGCGCGAGGTAGCCGACGCCGCCTTCGGCGCGCAGGACGACCTCGCCGCGGTCGGGGCCCTCGACCCCCGCCAGCAGTCGGAGCAGGGTGGACTTGCCGGAGCCGTTCTCGCCGACGATGCCGAGGCGTTCGCCGACGGGGACGGAGCAGTCGACGGAGTCGAGGACCAGGCGGCCTTCGTAGGCCTTGGTGAGGTCAGACGCGGTGAGCTGTGCGGTCACAGGGCGGCTCCAGGAGTCCGGGGGCGAGGGTCGTCGTCGCGACGGTGGTGAGGTGGGGGGTGGGGGTGACGCGGTGGATGACCACGGGAGTTCTCCTTTAAGGCGACGAATGTTGCGTTAAGATGGTGGCATGGACGCCCCTACGCAGGCAAGCGAAGATCCCGGCCGCCAAGAACCGGCCACGAGGCAGCGCCGGACGGGCGGCCGGAGCGCCCGCGTCCGCACCCAGGTGCTGGAGTCGGTGGGCGCGCTGCTCCTGGAGGCCGGGTACGACGGGCTGACCGTCGACGCGGTCGCGGAACGCGCCGGCGTCCACCGCACGACCGTCTACCGGCGCTGGCGCGACGTCGGGCGCCTGCTGTCCGACGTACTCGACGCCGCGTCCGACGACATGTGGAGCCCGCCGGACACCGGGTCGCTGGAAGGGGACCTGACCGCCCTCAACCAAGAGGTGTACGAGGCACTCGCGGGCGGCGGGCCGAATCTGACCACGGCCCTGATCGCCGCCGGGTTCCGGTCTGCGGAGGCGGCTACGGCACTGTCGCGCTTCTGGGAAAACCGCTACGCGCGGTGCGCGGTGGTCGTCACTCGGGCGGCCGACCGCGGCGAGCTGCCCGGCCCCGCCGACGGCCGGGCGCTGCTCGTCGCCGCGACCGCCCCGCTCTACCACGAGCTGCTCCTGCTCCGGACGGTCCCCGACCCGACGCTGCCGCACCGCGCCGCACTGACCGCCACCGCGGCGGCCGCGGCCGGTGCCTTCGGCACGCCGCACTGACCGCGGACGGAGCGAGGGCCGCCTGCCCCGGGTCCGCCGCTTTCGGCGCAGCTTGTGGCGGAACGCCTGGGGCACGGTCGCCGCGGGTCGTTCGCCCGTACGTGCCCGTGTCCGGCCCGTCCGGCCGCCCGACCACGGGGCGGCAGCGGGCCGCAGGGGCGTGTCTCAGGCCGGCGGTACAGTCCTGGCATGACCACCGCGAATCCGGTGCGGGAACTCCCCGACGCCAACTTGCGTCTCGCCATCCTCAGCCAGCTCATGGAAGTGGGCGCGGTGCCGCTGTTCGAGGTCCCGGTACCGGACGACGCTCACCAGTGCGGCGACGACTGCGACGAGGACTGCACGGACTGGCTTGACCGCCCCTGGCAGTACGAGTACCGCGAAGAGGTGGCGCTCGACCTGCCCGTCACGAGGGAGCAGTGCGCCGCGCTTCGCGAAGTGAAGTGGCATACGTCGTCCACGGCCATTTTCATGATCTGGAGCGAATGGGGCGGCGAGTGCGACGAGTTCAACGTCCGGTCGCTGGACGGGATCGGTGTCGTCCTGCCCGCCCTGGAATCGCTGCACCTGGAACTGACCGCGGTCACCGACCTGACCCCGCTCACGCGGTGCGGTCGACTGCGCACGCTCACCCTGGCCGGGGGATACGACGATGAGACCGACCTCGAACCGCTCTCCCGGGTCGGCTCGCTGCGCACGCTGGTCCTCACGTCCAAGCTCGTTCGGGACCTGAGCCCTCTGGCCGTCCTGCCGCTCGAGCACCTCACCCTCGACGGCTGCCACGACGGTGGCCTCAACCATGTGATCGACCTTGCCCCGTTGGAGCGTATGCCGTCGCTGCGGACGGTCACCTACCGGCGATTCGCCCGCGTGGGGGGCGACGAGCACCCGGTGCTCGCCGCCTTCGACAATGCTCGCGTCATCGAGGCTCTCGGGAAGCGCGGCGTCACCCTCGCCTTCGACTGGTAGGGCAACGAGGTTTCCGCCGGGCCGGCGACGGGCGTACCGGCCGTCGTGGGCCGTTCTGCGGGGTCTGGCCGCCGGTTCCGTTTTCCGCCCCTCTCGCCGGGTGCACCGCGCCTCGCGGGGGCCGGGTGCCTGCGCCCCGTACCCCGTACCGCATTCGGTGGATCCCTGTGCGTGGGCGGGCCGGTCGGGGCAGCCTGGAGGTCGTGGACCGGCCGTCGGCCGGTCCGATCACGCGCCGCGGGGAGGGGTTGATCGTCGTGGACAGAGTGCTGAAGGCGTTGGGGGCCGCGCACGAGGGGTCGGTGGGGGTGCTGCTGGCCGACGGAAGCGAGCCGGGTCAGGTCTGCTTCGACGCGGGCAGCGGTCCGAACACGCCGTCGTCGACCGACTGGCACGCCTACGACGGCCGGTACGGGCGGCCCCGGGCCGCCATCCTGCGGGGCAGCTGTTCCTGCGGCTGGCGGGGGATGGCCGAGTACCCGCTCGACTGGGCCACGCTCACGAAGGGCAAGCCCCTGTGCGAGGCGGGCGTCGACCTGTCCGGGCCTGTCGCGGACATCGACGCACATCTGTCAGTGGTCCGGGATATGGCCGTCCCGTTGCCCGCGGGCCTCAGCTTGCTCCTCACCGAACTCGCCTGCCGGCTCGACGGCCTGGCCGCCGTGGAGCCGCTGGTCGCCTTGAAGGCCCTGGCCGACCTGCGGTACGTGCTCGCCCAGGTCGAACGGGACGCGGTGGGCGAAGTCGTCGCCGGGGAGGTAGCGATCGAGCAGGTGGCGACCGCGCTCGGTACAAGCGAGGCCGCGGCCCGCAGTCACCTCGAGAGCTACCTCCACCCCTGACCCCGCAGTGCAGCCCCGCCGGCCCGCCGGCCCGCCGCGCGGCGCCCTGCGCCAGGCCGTGCCCTCCGGCTGGGCACGTGGAGGGACGCCGCCGGGCCGGATCGATTTCCGCGGCCCGGCGGCGCCGGTCAGCAGCGCCGGTGGCGCCCGCTCAGGAGCCGGCCGGCCCCGGCGCGGGCGCCTGACGGCCCCGGCGCGGGCGCCTGACGGCCCCGGCGCGGGGTCCCGTCAGCGGCCGCGCAGGCCCCGGTCGACGGCCGTCATCAGCTCGCCGTCGGCGGTGTCCGCGTCGAGTGACCAGAACATCGCGCCGCCCAGGCCGTGTTCGCGGATGTATCCGGTCTTGGCGCGCAGCACCTGCGGGTCGTCGTACGTCCACAGAGTGGTGCCGTCGAACAGCCAGGCGTGGCCGCCGCGCCGGTCCCGGTGGAGCTGGTAGGTGCCCGAATCGGCCAGCTTCTTGAGCGCCTTGTAGTCCTCGTACCCGGCGGACCAGGTGGCCGGCGCCGGGCCCGTGGCGGGCTGCCCCATACCGTCCCCGCCGCCGCCGACACCGGTCCAGCCCTGCCCGTAGAACGGCATGCCCATCACCAGCTTGTGCGCGGGCGCACCGCGCCGCTGCCAGGCGTCCACCGTGCCGTCGACGCTGAAGTCACCTCGGGCGTAGAGCGCGGACTGCTGGGCGGTCACCGACTCGCCGGAGACGTGGAAGTCGTATCCCTGGAGGGTGACGAAGTCGAGGTCGCGCATGATCCGGCGGACGTCGAAGCCCGCGTCGATCTTGGCGGGGGCGGTCGGGACGAAGGCGGTCAGCTCGTACTTCGTCCCCTTCTTCCCGCTCCGCGCGTACGCGTCGAGCTGCGTGCGGAACTCCTTGACGAGCGCGGTGAAGTTGCGCTTGTCCTCGGGCCGGAACTTCGTGTCGGCGTCGCCCTCAGAACCGGGCCACTCCCAGTCGAGGTCGATCCCGTCGAACACGCCGGCCGCCGCTCCCGCGCCGCCGCGGGTGCCGTCCTGCGGGAGATCGCCCTTGATGTAGAGGTCGATGCAGGACTCCACGAAGGCCTTACGGGAGGCCGGGGTGAGCGCGGCGTCCGAGAAGTGGGTGGACCAGCTCCAACCGCCCAGCGAGATCAGTACCTTGAGCCCGGGATGCCTGGCTTTGAGCTCGCGCAGCTGGTTGAAGTTGCCGGCCAGCGGCTGCTCACTGGTGTCGGCCACCCCGTCCACGGAGTTCTCGGCGTCCAGCGGACGCACGTAGTCGGCCCAGGCGTCGGCCTCGCCGGGCACGTTCCCCGTGAAGCACTTGCCCTCCGGGCTGACGTTGCCGAAGGCGTAGTTGATGTGGGTGAGCTTGCCGGCTGAGCCGTTCGCCTCCAGGTCTTGGACCTGGAAGTCCCGTCCGTAGACGCCCCATTGGGTGAAGTAGCCGACCTTCTTGTACGGGCGGTCGTGGCCGCCGCCGGCCTGCGCCGCGGCGGGTGCGAAGGCGGTCAGAAGGGAAAGGGAGCAGGCGGCGACGGCCAGCCTGCCGAGCATGCTGCGGCGCATGGGCTTCCTTTGCGGAGGCGGGGAGTGGGGCGTGTGCGCGTGCGCTGTGCATGCCGGAAACTATTGGTCTGGACCAGAGCGGTCAAGGGGGTGGCCGAAACTCGCCCACTGGGGCGTCACAGGTTCTGTCCGGCGGATCAAGGGGACCACTAGGGTGCGCCGATGGAACGAGTGACCGACGTGCCCGTGCGCCCTGCCCCGCCTGCAGATCCGGCACGGGCGAATGACTACGACTGCTTCGCCGAGGCGTATTCGGCGCAGAACGAGAACAACCTGGTGAACGCGTACTACGCGCGGCCCGCGATACTGGCCCTCGCCGGAGACGTGGCCGGCCGCCGGATCCTGGACGCGGGCTGCGGGTCAGGTCCTCTGACCGCCGCACTGCGCGACCGTGGCGCGGTCGTCACCGGCATCGATGTCAGCGCCGGGATGCTGGCGCTGGCCAGGCGGCGGCTCGGTGACGACGTGGCCCTGCACGTGGTCGACCTGTGCGACCGCCTGCCGTTCGACGACGGTGCGTTCGACGACGTGGTCGCGTCGTTGGTGCTGCACTACCTGGAGGACTGGGGTCCGACGCTGGCCGAGATGCGGCGAGTGCTCAGGCCCGGCGGCCGGCTGATGGCATCGGTCGACCACCCTTTCGTGGCCTACGCGATTTCGGATCCGGTGCCGGACTACTTTGCGACCACCAGCTATACCTTCGACTGGACGTTCAACGGGCAGTCCGCCCCGATGAGGTTCTGGCGCAGGCCGCTGCACGCGATGATCGATGCCTTCACCACCGCCGGTTTCCGTCTTTCCGTCATCGGCGAGCCGCAGCCCGACCCGGCTGCGCGTGAGCTGTTCCCCGACGGCTTCCACGACATTTCGACCAAACCCAACTTCCTGTTCTTCGTCGTCGAGGTACCGCCGTCGGCTGGGGGATCGGACGGCTAGGTTCTGCCGCACCCCGTGCCCCCATCGCCCTGACCGCCCCCATCGCCCTGACCGCCTGACCGCCCCGTTGCAGGCTGTCGGCCCCGTCACAGGCCGTCGTCCCGTTGGTCGGTGCTGTTGCGCGACCCCGACCCCCGCTTCGGCGGATCGCCGCTCCCTCCTTCAGGGCAGGCTCCAGTGGCCGACATCGTCCGCGAGGCCGCCGTTGAGGGCGAACTGGACTGCGGCCGGATCGGGGCCGTTGGGCTCGGGGTCGGGGCCGGTGGGGCTTGCGGGATCGGTCACCTGGGTCAGTGTGACGTCGAGCCGCTGGCCGGGCTCGTTCCCGGCCAGCGAGATCGTCTCCCCGGAGCCGACGGGCGCCGCGCCGAGCAGAACGGGGACCAGGAGTGCGACCGCCACGAGGGAGCCCGGGAGGCGGCTGCACGGTCGCGTACAGCCCGCTTCACGGCCCCGTCGCGTACGGCCCGGTTCACGACCCAAGGCATGGCGGAACCTCCCGATCCACGGGTTCTCCCTGCTCGCGAGCTCCGGGCCCTCATGTCCTGGCACCCGCAGCAGCTGGCAGGATGCGACAGAGACAGGCCCCAAGCCGGCCGCCAGGCCCAGGGAAGGACGGTCCATGCAGTTCCTCGAATCCGGCGATCCGCTCGCCGTCGCCGTCACGGCCGCCATCCGGGGCGGCGATCTCTCGGGGCTGCGGGGCCTCCTGAACGCGCATCCCGGACTCCCATCCGCCCGCATCGTCGAGCGCGGGGCGGCCGCGGGCGGGCGCAGCCTGCTGCACATCGCGACCGATTGGCCGGGTCACCACCCCGACACCGCGGAGGTGATCCGCATCCTCGTCGCCGCCGGAGCCGACCCGGACGCCCGGTTCGTCGGGGCGCACGCGGAGACGCCGCTGCACTGGGCGGCGAGCAACGACGACGTGGCAGCCGTCGACGCCCTCGTCGCCGCCGGGGCGGATGTCGACGCCCCCGGCGCGGTCCTCGGCGGCGGGACCCCGCTCGCGGATGCCTGCGGTTTCGGCCAGTGGCAGGCAGCGCGCCGCCTGCTCGCCCTCGGGGCCCGCCCCGGCCTCCAGGCCGCCGCTGCCCTCGGCCTGCTCGACCGGGTCGAGGAGTTCCTCGCGGCCGGCGCCTCCGCCGAGGACGTCACCAGCGCCTTCTGGCAGGCATGCCACGGTGGCCAACTGCCCACTGCGCAAAATCTGCTGTCTCACGGGGCGGATATCGACGGGATCGGCCATGACGGGCTCACCCCGCTCGACATCGCCCTGACCGGCGAGAACGCCGACCTGATCGAATGGCTGAAGAACTCCGGCGCCCACACCGGTGAGCGACTCGCACCCAGTTGAGCAACGAAAACAGTGGATCTTCGGGCCTGACCGTGCCATGGTTGGTCTCGCCGAAGGGGTGTAGCTCAGCTGGTCAGAGCGCCGGTCTCCAAAACCGAAGGCCGCAGGTTCGAATCCTGCCGCCCCTGCCACGTGGAACAGCACGTTCACCAAGTACGCCCAGGTGAGAGCCTCGCTCTCGGCTGGGCGTACTCGTGTGTCCGGAAGCGTGCTTGCTCGCCGCCGAGCCCGAGCCCGAGCCGGGGCGCCCGTTCAGCCCGGACTGGCCTTGCACCAGGACGGATTGACCAGGGACGGGACGTCGAGCAGGGAGTCGATCGAGTAGTCGGCGACCCGCTGGACGGTTGCGTCGTCGGCCCACCAGTGGCCCCACGGCCCGCGGCGGAGGTGGGCGGTCAGCAGCCCGGCGGCGACCGCGGGGAAGACGTCGTTCTGCGGGTGGTCGCCGACGTACAGGGTTTCGTCGGCGCGCGCCTGGGCGGCGCCGATCACCTGGTGGAAGAAGTCAGGGCTGGGCTTCGCGACCCCCCACTCGGCCGAGGTGACGACGAGGTCCGCGGGCAATTTCAGCGCGCGCAGCAGGTCGCCCATCCTGGAGCTCTGGTTCCCGGCGATGACGACGCGGACGCGCATCTCCCGGAGGGCGGAGAGCGCGGGGCGGACGTCGTCGTACAGGTCGGACTCGTCGAGCCGCTCGCCGCGGCCGGCCGCCTCGCGGGCCTCGTACTCGGACGTGACGTCGATGCCGGGCTTCAGGAGCCGCAGGGCGTCGGAGTTGTCGCGGCCGTCGACGACGACGGAGCCGACGAGTGCGGACAGGGTGTGGCGCGGGACTCGGAGCCAGTCGGCCCAGGTGGCCCAGTAGCGGTCGTCCTTGGTGAGGGTCTCGCCGACGTCGAACACAACAGTCCGGATCATGCGGGCTACCTTAGGGCGCGACGCTCCACGCCGATGCCGTATGGGAGAGGAACGGGCTGAGGCGATACGGGCCGCTGCCCCACCAACACCCGAGGACTCCGGGGTATCGGGCATCGGGGCGACGCCTGCGGCCCGCCCGGACGCACCTCCGCCCCGCCGGGCGCTGTCCCCGTACGGGGTCCGGTGGGGCGGGATCGTGCAGCTGCAGCCCTGCAGCACCCCCCGCGGGTAGCGGGGATGATGCGTCCACGCTAGACCCACCCACTGACAATGGCCGGCGCTTGCCTGCCGCCGCGGCGGCCCCGACACTGCGCTCGGCGTGCCGGACCGGCCACGGCGTCGCAGTCCGGACGCATGGTCGGTCAGACGCAGGTCCCCCTCCACCTCGGCCCCCACCGGCGGCTGGCGAGTCGGGGCACACGTCCACGCACCGATCCCCGGCACCGGGCATCGGCACCGGGCATCGGCAACGCGGCCGGGGACTACTCGGCCCCGGGCTCCTGGTAGCCGTACGGGCGCGTGATGATCTCCATCCCGTGCCCCGACGGATCCGTGAAGTAGACCCCTCGGCCTCCGTCGTTGTGGTTGATCTCACCGGGGTGCTTGCCGTGCGGGTCGGCGAAGTACGGGGCGCCCGCCGCCCGGATCTTTTCGAACGCCACGTCGAACTCCTGCTCGGAGAGGAGGAACGCGTAGTGCTGCGGCGTGATGGATTCCGCCGGGACGGACGCGAAGTCCAGGGTGACGCCGTTACCGGTGTCGACGGGGATGAAGGGCCCCCACTCGGCCCCTACCTCGAGGTTGAGGATGTGCGCCAGGAAGGTGGCGGACTCCCGGTTGTCACGGGAGTGAATGATGGTGTGGTTCAGTTCGACAGACATGAGTGAATGCCTCCGAAAGGCACGTCACGGGCGCCTCCATGCCTCACCCAGCCGGTGACCGACACGCGATGCCGTGATCACGATCCTAAGCACCCCGTTCGGGCGAAGTCCAGCCCATCAGTGCGCCCCCGGCACTCCCACGCGTCACCCCTGCCGCACGATGCCCCTCACGAACCCCCCTACACCGCCTGGACGTTGTCCGTCCCCCGCTGCGACCGGCGGACCGGGGTCGCGGCGAACATTGCAGGAGGTTCTCCGTCCTCCGCGTGGTCAGCGCCCCGGTCCGCGCGTCCTGGCCGTGTTCACCATGCCCTTTGGTGACGGAGTGTCAGCCGGTGGAGCCACCTGGGATCGGCCTCGGCGCGCAAAGGTCGGCACGGGTGCTGCCCGAATTGCGCCCGGTACCCATCAGGCGTGCCGTTCGGCGGGCGCGCGGAGCACCCCCGCGCGGCGGGCGGCAATGGCGTGCACGGCCGAAACGGATCGCATCTCTCGGATCAATGCCGCGTCGGGGGAGCACCCGGAGGGTCCCAGTCATTCCTGCGGTGGTGCATGAAGACCGGCCGGATGCTCCGCCTCACGCTGCCGCCCGCAGTCATCACCCAGGTCCGGAACCGCTACACCCGCACCGCCTCCTCGCGATCCTCAGCCGGGCCCTCAACGACGACTTCTTGCCACTGCCGGCCTGGGTCGCCGCAGCGCTCGCGTTCTCCTCTACGCACTCCCCGCCAGCCGCGTCGTCCGCCTCGCCGCCGCCGTCACTGACAACGAGAACACCGTCACCGTCCAGCTGGGAGACCCGCCGTCCACGCTGCCGAAGCCCTTCGCCGACCTGATGCGGGCCTACCCGCAATCCCGTCAGCCTCACACGACCGATGCCCGGAAAGGATCAGTGGGAATGATCTCCGCCTCGTCGAAGAGTTGCCCCAATGCTTCGTGACCGGTGCCTGCGGAACTCGATTTCGGCGGCCGTCACAGGCAAGGTCCACAGGATGCGGGCGTGCCCCCCGGGCAGGGGACGGTGCTCAAGGTCAGGTTTGTGGAGATGGGGCGGGCTGATCAACAGGTGGTCCACGGCACCGTCACCGTGGCTGCGGTCCGACTGTGGCTCCGTTGATCGTCACCCCTGGAAGATCTGCCAGGCTGTTCCGGAAGTCTCATCGCGGGTCGCGAGGTGGCCCAGCGGCAGGGCCGGCAGGCTGGCCAATGACGGATCACGCTCCAGCAGGTGAGCTGCATGGATCAGCCTCGGACGTCCGAACCAGCGTGGCTCGGCGCCCGAGAACGCCTGCCAGTCACCGTCCTCATCGAGGTGCACACGCATGACCGGTTGCCCGCGATACACGCGTTTGGACACGAACACGTGATCATCAGGAGAGAGACCCCGCACGGGGCCGCAGCCCTCGTGCACGCCGCTGTTCATCTTCCCTCCCTGGTTGAAGGATCCACCTCAGCACACCTCTCGGACACGGCCGTATCGAGGCTGCTCGAAAGATGCCCCCGCTGGGTCCGCCGGAACAGGCCCTAGCCGGCACGCCGGCCGTCTACCCAACCGTCAGGGGGCACCGGGCCGGTCGATGTGGGGTCAGTAGACCATGGGCCCGGAGTCGGTGATGTGAACGGTCTGGTTGTAGCCGACCGCCTCCGGGCCCTGCGATGCCTTTCGCATTTGTACTCGGGCTTGCCCGAAGGGCCCCAGCCCTCCTTGGGCATGTCGTTCACAGTGCGTGGTCGAGCGTGGAATCGTTGCCGAACATGATGCGTGCCACGCCCTCGCGGGTCCCCAATCCCTGATGGGGAGCCCTTCGACAGCCCCGCACGCCCTGCACCGTCCGCAGCTGAGGAGCCGTGTCCAGGTGTTGTGGGTGTGCACGTGGCCGACGCGGGTGCGCCACAAGGGCGGCAGCAAGCTGGTCTGGAGGTCGACCGGCCCAGGCAATGGGCGGACGAGGGCGTAATTCTCGAGCCGTCTGATGTCGACCACTCCTCTGCCGGTGTGGGGTGCTGGGCCGGTGCTCTCCGCATGCGACTGCATCCTTTGGCCTACCGTGTTTTCCGCCCTGTGGTGGACGATCTTGCGGCACAGCCGCGCGAGGGTTGATCCGTGCGAACAACCATCGGATACACCGCCGAAAGCATTGGCTACGTCGTAGGAGCCCAGGGGCTTGTCAGCTTCGCTTCGCAGACCCTCTTCGGCACGGAGTGGGGCTGGATGCACAAGGTCGTCGACCTCCCGTCCACCGCTTACCTAGGCGTCGTCGCCGCAGGGCTGGCGCTCATCGTCGGCGGGGTGAAGACGAGGAAGACGCCTCAGCGCAAGAAGGTCGCCTGACCGGTGGCCGCTTCAGTCCGCGACTCCCATTTCCGTCTTGTAGCGGTCGCAGCCCGCTGCCGTGCAGAGAGATCGCATAATCCGCTCGTCCGCGGTCACGTGGTCGAGCGTCTGCTGGATCGCCGCGCTCGCGTCCTCCGCGACTGCCTTGCTGGTGCCGACCACGACCGAGCTGCCGCCGCGCTGGACGGGTGATCAATGCGTCTCCCTCTCGTCACCCGAAGCGGCCTGTGGTCCCAGAAAGCCGACCACTCGGCGGAACAAACAGTGCCCTCGTGTGCACACCGAAGTAATCACATACGGGATGCGCACCTCGGCCATGGTGGTCTTATCCCGGAGGAACCGTGCCCGGAACAGGGCGGTGCGGCGAGCTCGGTCAGGTAGTCGTCGACCGTCCAGCATGGCGAAACCGCTGCAGCGGCGGCGAGGCGACTCGTCGAAGGTCTGGTCCCACCTGATGAGGCCCACTGGCGCTCCGCCCGCCCCGGGATCGGTCGCCGTCGCCGTCGCCGTTCCGCCTGCTCCTGGCGACCGGGAGCCGCGGGCGGCGGGTTGCGGGTGGGTTCTACGTGTCCATGCAGGGGCCGCGGTCGGCGTTTCCCCCGGGATGACGACGAAGCCGGAGCCGCGTTTTCGCTACGTCCTCCCAGGGCAGGCGCCCCCTACAGGAAGGCGGTGGAACATGGGCGAGAAGCACCCGGACCCCCGCCCGGCGCTGCTCCCCGATGAGGGAGCCATGGTGGACGAACACGGCCGCCCGCCGGGAGCCGAGTCCAGGACCGGTCCGGGCGGTGGCCCGCCCGCCGACCCGGACCGGGTGGAGCGCGCCATGCGGCGAGGACGCGGGGAAAGGCCCGAAAGGGACGGGTAGGTCTGAGGCAGCCCGTCGGCAGCTTGGTCGCCCGGGCCGGGCGGTGAGTGCCTTCTACGGTCGGTGACGAGGTCGCGGGTCGGGTCGACAAGACTCGCCCCGGTGCGAGGACGTGAGCGTCGGCGGAGCTGGTCGGCGCGGAGAGTGAAAGCGGGTCGGAGCCATGAAAGCGGGTCGGAGCCATGGCTCAGGCCCGCTATCCCTGTCATCTCTGTCGCTCAGCTCTCCAAGCGTCTCGGCGGAGCAGAGTGCGCCGCCTCGTGGCTTGCCTGGCCGCGGCGGCCCGCGCGAGGCTACCGCCGACTGCAGCGGACTGTCAGCGGCCGACGTCGTGTCGTCGCCGCCCGGTACCGCCGTCGCCGGCCGCCCGGGGCACGCCGGCGAGGGCTGCCGCCCGGCCTGTGGGGTGCGGGGTGGGGCCGAGCCATTCACAGAACAGGACGGTGGCGTCGTCCTGGAGGTGGCCGTCGTGGTGCTCGAGGACGGCGTGGATGAGGCGGCGCAGGGTTTCGGGGACGGGCAGACCGTCGGCGTGGTGGCGGATGAGGAAGTCGATGAACCGCGCGAGTCCGAATTCCTCGTCTCCAGGACGGCGGGCCTCAGTGATGCCGTCGGTGTACAGGACGATCCGGTCGCCGGGTTCCAGCTGCTGGCGGCACAGACGGGCAGGCAGGCCGAGGGCGGTGCCCATGGGATGGCAGGGCGGGCAGTCCAGCAGGGTGCTCCACCGGCCGCCACGGATGATCACCGGCGGGTGATGGCCGCGGTTGACCCACCTCAGCGCCCCGGTACGGGCATCGAGGTCGGCGATGACACCGGTGACGTAGCGGTCCCGGCCGTACTGTTCGATCAACACCTCCTCGATCCGCTCACCTATCTCCACCAGCCCCGCGCCCTCACGGCGCGCGTTGCGGCAGGCACCCATCGCCAGACTGGCGGTCAGCCCGGCGGCGGTATCGTGTCCCATCGCGTCGAACAGCGACAGGTGAACCACATGTCCGGCGGTCGCGTAGTCGTAGGCATCCCCGCTGATCTTGTATGCCGGTTCCATCGCCGCCGAGATCATCACCCGCCCGTCCGCGTACGTGGGCGGGGACATCAGGTGCCACTGCATCTCCGCCGCGATGTTCAGCCGCCGCGTGCGTGTCAGCCGGGCATGGAGGTCGCTGCTGCGCCGCTTGCTCGCGATGATCAGAGCAACGAGGGCCGACAGCAGCTCCATGTCCTCTAGAGCGCGCGGGTCATCATGGGGCGTCGTGATCCGCAGGACGCCCAGACGCTCAGTGCCGTCGACCAGCGGCACCCACCAGCAGCCCCCACCCCCACCCCCACCCTTGTCCTGGTCCTTTTCCCTATCCGCGCCGGCACCGACGCCGGCGAGGATCCGCCCGTACTGGAACGCGCGCCCCGCCACGGTTCCCTCGACCTTCAGCTCGGTCTCCTCACCGACCGCACCGCCGGGGTCGGCGTCCTCGCCGGACAGCAGGCGCATGACGTCGCCCTGGAGATCCACCAGGTAGATCAGCACCTGGGTGAAGCCGACCTCCGCCGCATGCTCGCCCGTCTTGGCCGGCAAAAGTTCCAACGGCATAAGGTGGCTCGCCGACAACAGGCCGGCCAGCATGCGCCGCCCCTGCGTGTCGCGGTCCTGGTCGTTCACGGCATCACCTTTGCTTCCGGCCCAGCCTGCACGCTGTCGACCACCGACGCCGATCCCCGATGGACAGGCGCCCTCTCTTCATGCTCCTCCTCCAGGAACCCCACGGACAGACGAAACCAGGCGCCCTAACGGGGCGAAATCAGGTTTTTGCGGCCAGGAAAGGGCAGGCGGCATATAGGCCCACCAGGCGGAGGGAGGATCATGGCCGCACCTGTTCTCGATCAACATGTACCGCGTACCGGTCAGCCCACGGCGTCAGCACGCAATGCCACCCGCGCTTTCCTCCTCCACGCCGCGCGGGCGAGGCCTCCTACCCGGCCCGAAAACCCCGACGGCGTGCTCCTGGTCGTCGCAGAACTCGTCACGAACGCGCTCCGCCACACCGACGGCCCCTGCAGCCTTCATCTGGAATTGCGCCAGGACCACATCGAAATCCGCGTCACCGACACCAGCCCTCACCCACCCCAGCCCCGCCCGCCCCACACCGACGGAACCGGCGGCTGGGGATGGCACCTGATTCACCACCTCACCACCCACGTACACATCGCACCCACTCCCGACGGCGGCAAAACCATCTACGCCTACGCTCCCTGGTAGGGAATGGGGGAGTGGAGACCCGGCCAGCGCCCGGTCCGATGTACGAGCGCCCGGTCCGATGTGCGAGCGGTCTCTACCTGTGCCGGCGACACGGGCCGCCGAGCGTCTCCATGCCTACGCACCCCGCCACCAGCGGCCCATCAGCGCGCCACCGACGTCGCCGACCAGCTCCTGCGCCGCACCTCGCCCCTGAGACTGTCCTGTCCCAACGACTGATCTGACCCCCGCCGGTTTCGCTAGCGCGACCCTGTCACCCCGACGGCGTCGTCGGCCCTCCGGGCCGCTTCCGCGCCTGCGGCACGCTGGGACTCCGCGGCATCACGCAGAGCACGGCGCAGCGGTGCGGTGGGTTGCGGGCCGGATTTCCGAACAGGGACCACCGTGTCGATGAGGTCCAGGAGCCGCAGGGGCTGGGCCTGCCAGCCGTAGGCGAAGAAGGTTACGCCGGGACCGCGGAGGTTGCGGTCGAGGTCGAGGTCGAGGTCGAGGAGAGCGTGCAGGCCGGTGACATCCAGGAAAGTCAGGCGGCTCATGTCGAAGACCACCACGATCACGTTCTCGTCGAGCGCCGCCCGTACGTCCTGAAGCGCCGATCGGGTGTCCAGGTCGAGCTCACCGACCAGGGACACGTGCGCAGTCGGGCCGAAACGTCTCGTCACGATGCGGAAGTCGCGCTCCATCCGTCTCACCTCGCCAGGACCGGCCAGTCGTGCACCCCCACCCGATCGCAGGGCGGGAATGGTCCACATCGATCGTGCCCCAGCCTTGAAAGTGTCCGCAAGCCTGCCCCGCAGTGCTGACGCGGTGAGCCACGACCTGCCCGGCCGAGCACAGTGCTCGCAGGCCTCCGGGCCAGGTCCCAGGGCCTACGGGCCCTCTGTACGGGGTGCGGTCTCCGGTCAGGCGCCTTCGCCGAGGACGGTGCGGATCAGTGCCCGCTGGGCGTCGGACAGGCAGGGGTCCTGGAGGTCGAGCACCTCGTCGTCGACGGTGATCCGGTAGTGGTAGCCGTCGGCCACGGGGGCGACGGCCTGTTGCGCGAGTTCCTCCAGCTCCGCCGCGTCCGCGCGGTCCGAGGTGTCCAGTGCACGCAGCTTCTCGAAGCCGGCGAAGCCTCCGGAGCGGGTGACCGTGATCAGCATGGCTGTTCCTCCCTGTTCCCGGTGATGTCACACGGTCTGCACGTCGCAGCCACTGGCGCGAATGCCCCGAACGCCGACCCGCTGTCACGGATCCGGGTCCCGGCGGTGCGAACGTCCGGAAAGCGCCGCTGTGTGGCCGACCCGTCATCGGCGAGCCGTATGCACGGAAGCGGGAGGTGCGGGAGGTGCGGGAGGTGGGTGGGATGCGGGAGGTACGGGGAGGTACGGGAGGTGCGTGCGAGAGGCGTGGGTGGGGCGCGTCGGCTGTCGGGGCCGGGGGCTGTCAGCAGGGCGCCCTGCGACGGGTGCACGGCCCGCCGCCGCATCCCTCGAGGAGCGTCGCCGCGACTTGGGGTCCGGAAGCTCCCGCCGGTACTCAGCCGGCCGCCGCGGCCGGGCCCTGCCGGAAGCGGGGCACCTCCTCGACCGTGACGTCCAGGCGCAGTCGTTTGAAGCGCACCGGGTGCCGGTAGGTCCCGCCGTGATCGACGGCGGTGTCGGCACTGATCTCGGCGACCAGCTCGGGGCGGACCAGAGTCACGTGCAGGACGTCTCTGCTGCCCCAGGCCGATGTGAACCGCAGGCCCGTCCACGGGTGTCCTGGGTCGGCCTCGGTCACGTTCCCGCCGACCAGACGGGCCGCCTCGGGTCGCAGCGGGGCCGTGCGGCCTACGGGATGGAGGTGGCCGAGTGCGTCGTGGCGGCCCAGGAGGAGGAGCTGCGGGCGGACCATGGTGCCGGTGACGGCCCCGATGACCGCTTCGGTGGTGTCCCGGTGCCTCAGTTTGTACCAGCCTCTGTAGCCTGGCTGGTAGTGCTGGTGGATGGCTTTGACCACGATGCCTTCCACGCCGGACACATCTGTGCAGGACTCCAGCCATTCCTGGGCCTTGATCAGGTCCGTGGTCATCGGGCACAACGTCCAGGGGGACGAGAGCCTGTGCGAGGCGAACAGGGTCTCCAGCCGGGCGCGGCGCTGCAGGTACGGGGACTTGAGCAGCACGGTCCCCTCCTGCTGCAGGATGTCGAAGGCGATGAAGAACGCGGACAGGCTCGCGGCCAGCCTTCGCGCGCCACGGCCGCGCGCGGCGGCCCTGCGCTGTAGCGCCTCGAACGACAATCGGCCCGCCTCGGCGTCCCAGACCACGAGCTCCCCGTCCAGGACCAGACCGCCGGGCAGCTGCTCGGCGGCGGAAACGAGGTCGGGGAAACGGTCCTGGACCAGAGCCCCCCGCCGGGACTGCACCAGCAGTCGGTCTCCTGCGCCGGTGGGGGTGAACAGCAGCGTCCGGTGACCGTCGAATTTCTGCTCGAACGCCAGCGGGCCCAGCACACCGGGACCCGGCACCGACTCCACAGCCTGCGCCAGCATCGGCTCCACCGGCGGTCGCAGCGTCACCCGGAAACCTCCTCAGGGTCGCCCTCCCTTCCAGGGTCGCCCGTGGCGGAGTACCTGCTCGACTGGAGTGTCCCTGCGAAGGGCAAACCGCTGTTGCGACAAGGCGGACGTCGACCTGTCCGGGCCGGTCGCGGACGACGACGCGCACCTGTCGGCGATCCGGGAGGCGGCTGCCCCACACCCCGCGGAGCCCGCCTCGCTCGGCACCACATGCGCCCGCCGGTCTCGACGGCCAGGCCGCCGCGGAGCCGCTGATCGCGTTGAGGGGCCTGGCAGACCTGCCGCAAGTCAAAGCTCAGCTGGGCCATGACCCCTGGGCGCGGACAACACCAGGTGCCCGATACGGCAGGTTACGGCCGCGCTCGGCACGAGCCGGCCGTCGGAGCGCAACCGTCGGAGCGCAACCGTCGGAGCGCAACCGTCGGAGCGCAACCGTCGGAGCGCGGCCACGAGGCACGGTCGCTCTGCCCGTGTGCGGGGCAGGGCGGGCGCGTCTGCAGCGAGGTTGCCGGCCGCGTGCCGGCGGTCGACGTCCTCGAGGAGTCGGCACGGCTGCGAATCTCAGGCCCGCCCCGGTGGCCGGCTGTGCCAGCGACTGAGACCGCGCCGCGGCGCCGTCTCAGTCGCTGGAGAGCGCCTGGAGGAGGTCGCCGACCTGCGGGTCGGGCAGGGCGCGCGCGACGTCGGCCTGGGCGACGATGCCGACCAGGCGGTGCCCGTCGATGACGGGAAGGCGCCGTACCTTGTGCTCGGTCATGGTGCGCAGGATCTCGGCGGCGTCGTCGTCGGCGCCGATGGTGACCGCTTCGCCCTGGGCCAGCTCCCCGGCCTTCACCTGGCTCGGGTCCTTGCCCGCGCCGAGGACCTTCACGACGATGTCGCGGTCGGTGAGCATGCCCTTGAGCCTGTCGTCCGTACCGCAGATCGGCAGCGCTCCGACGCCCATCTGCGTCATCTTCTTCGCGGCCTCAAGGACCGTCTCCTCGGCGCCGATGCACTCGGCGCCCTCCGTCATGATCTCGCGAGCCGTGGTCATCCGGCCGCTCCTTTCTCAAGGGTGTCCTCGGACCCCGCTGACTCCGGCGGTAGGCCGGGCGCGGAAACGTGGGGCGTCCACTTGCCCCTGCCGGCGTGCATCAGGTGTGCAGGCGGCTGTTGATCCCGTCGTGACTGTCGGCTTGGTCCTCGTCGAGCCAGCAGTCGCCTGCGGCCAGATAGCGGAAGGAATGCACGCTCTTCTCGGGCAGGCTGACGGTGACCGCCCGCGAGCCGTCCTTGCGGGGCACCAGAGTGTGGATGCCGGGCTGCCAGTCGTTGAAATCACCCACCACGCTGACCGGGCCCGGAGGGGTGTCAGCGGGCAGGACGAACGTGACCTGGGTGCGGTCCTTGAGCTGCTTGCGTTCCAGCACGGAAGGAGACTCCTCGGCGGCAGGGACGGGTGGTCGCGGGCCATCCTCCAGCCATCACGGTCCGACCACCCCGGGACGCGGCCGTGTCAGGTATTCCTTCACCCGACCGGCAGCGGGCCGGAGCGCGGTGTGAACGACTGCGGCCCGCAACAGGAAGAGCCGCATGATCGCGGTGACCGTCCGCCCCACCACCGAGGGAGTCGGGACAGCCCTGCTCAGCAGCGGCTCAAGGCAGAAAGCGGGGCTCGGCGGCCCGCCGCCGAGGCATCAGGGGCGGCCGCCTGGGCACACGAGGTCCATGTCCGGAGACCACGCACGTCCCACGAGCGCCCTCTACCGTTCCGGCCCCCGCCCAAGCCCGGCCGCGCCATCGCACGGGGCGAGGCACGGGCGCCGCGAAGGGCTCGGCAGGCGGCTGCGCCGCAGGATCCTTGCTTACCGCGACGTCGAATTCCTCTCCACCCGCATCCCCGGCGACCCCACTCCCGCGCAGGAGTGCCTGCTCCTGGTCCACGTCCGCAAGGTCGTCGGCCAGATTCACTACCAGATCTGCACCTCCTGCGGTCAAGGTGTGATCACGGGTATCCACATCGACGAACACTTCCTCTCCAGCGGCCTCGGCAACCGCGCCCTGTCGCACCTGCGAGCCCGCCACCCGGGCGTCCGCTGGCACAGCAACCTCACCCTGCGCACTACATGCGACCTGCTGCGGTGCATGCGCATCCCCGCCGCCTCGGTCGACGTGGCGTGTACGCACGGGCTCGCGCAGCGGATCCGGTAGCGGCAGGAGGGAGGCAAGTCGTACGGGAGGGGGCCCTCCCCGAGTGCGGCACC
Organism: Streptomyces sp. NPDC054849; assembly: GCF_053610945.1. NCBI lineage: Bacteria > Bacillati > Actinomycetota > Actinomycetes > Kitasatosporales > Streptomycetaceae > Streptomyces > Streptomyces sp. NPDC054849. Next base: position 48,070 of record NZ_JBSGZI010000006.1, on the reverse strand, counting down.
GACCGCCCACGCATACGGATATTCGTCCACGCCCGGAGCGGGCGGCAGGGTGGTGGGTCCGCCCCGGCCCAGGCGACATGCTCCTGGTGACCGGCCGGCCTGACAGGGCACCGCCGCAGGCTCCACGGGGCAGGTCCGGATGTAGGGCGAGGCAACTTCGCCTGAGGAACTTACGCTGGAAACGGCGGCCGGTACGCTGAGCGGCCCCCGGCCGTCACCCCCGTGGGCACCTGCCCCTCCCCCTCAGCGCAGGTGCCCACTCGTCATGCAGCCCGCGGCTGGGCCAGCGCCCGCCCCGAACCGGGGCATGTCCGCCGCGCTCACGTCCAAGCCAGCCGCTCGAAACGCAGGGGAAGCCGGCGCTCCCGCCGTTCTCACCGGTCGGCGACTCGTGCTGCCGCGCAGGGAGCCCGGGCGGAGGCCGGTCGCTTGACGAGTCCGGCGTGCCGGGCGCGGTCTCGCTCAGGCCGGACCGGTGGCCGCACAGCGCCGCCATGACGGAGGCTGCCAGAGGCGTCGTAACGGGAAAGCCGTGGCGCCGGCAGCGGCCGTTGATGCCGTCCCCGCACCCTCCTCGGGCGCGGTCTGCCGAGGTGTTGCTGCGCGGCGGTTTTGCGGGAGAGGGCCAGGAGGGCTGGTGCCTGGCTGGTAGGCCAGGAGGGTTCAGGACGCCCGGTCAAGCACGTCACATCTCCCTATATCTCCGAAGTGTACATAATTAGTATGAATGTCCCATTCCTTACGTGATTCTTGACGGGCGTCGGGCCGGTGCCGACGATGCTGTGAGAAGCCCGAATCGCGGGAGAAGCAGAAGTCTGGAGGAGCAGAGGCACTCAGGCCGAGTGGGAGGAAGACATGACCCAGACCATGGAGCGCGACCGCGTCCCGGCCGCCGACGGCCTGCAGATCAGCGTGACCCCGGGGCCGTATGGGTCGGCCGATGTCGCCGTCAGTGGCGAGGTCGATCTCCACAACGCCGGATATGTCGGCGAGGCCCTCCTGACCGCCCTCACCACCTACCGGGGCGGCGTCACCCTCGACCTCGACCAGGTCACCTTCTGCGACTGCGCCGGCCTCAACGTTCTCCTGGCCGCCCGCAACACCGCCCAGCAAGCCCACCGAACGCTGCGGATCGCCACCGCCGGCCGCACCGTGGAACGGCTCCTCCAGCTCACCGGAACCCGTCCCTACCTCATGTGATCGGGACGCCTACCTCGAAGCCTGTGATCCCCATGACGTCTCCCCTCCCTCTCGCGGCTCGGTCAGAGGCGGCCCTCCCTACCCCCAACGCACCGGAGCCGCCCGAGCAGGTCGTCTCGTGGGCCGTGGGCACGCTGATGGCGAGGATCCCCGCACCGGCCCGTGTAGCCGAGCGGATCCTCTCCGCCGCTGCCGCTCACGCTCAACTTCCCGTGCCCGGGCTGGCCGCCGCGATGGCCGCCCAAGCGCGCGGCGCACCCCTGCCCGCCCACGTGGAACGGGCACTTCACCAGGCCGTCCAGGCGGCACAGTCCCCGGACAGCGCCCCCTCGACGCCCGGCCCGCACCTGATGCCGAACCTCGAGGACGCCGAACAGGCGCTCGGCCGGTTCTTCGACGCCCGGGTGCGCCTGGCCGCCGTACCCACCGACGATGCCGCACGCCGGGCCCTGGACGACTCCCTCTTCACCCTGTGCGTGCTCATGGCGCAGCCCTCCGCGCACGCGGCGGTGCACGAGGCGCTCCAGTACACGCAGGGCTGACCTCGCCCTCCCGGCCCAGCAGGGCGCCTGCTCTGGACGATGGGCGGACTTCTCTGCCTGCCGGCCGACTGCCCGCTTCGGGCCGAGCCGTGCCGGCTTGGACGCGGACGGTCGGCAGCGGCTGCTGGCCGAGCGGCTCGGGGCGGAGGGGTCAGCGAAGTCCGCCGGGCCGGGCATGGGCACTGTTCGACTGCAACACGGTCCAATTCATCACCCGCAGGATGATGGGACAGTTCGACGCCTGCCCACTCGACGATGCATCGCTCCGGAAGCAGACAGACACATTCCCGCGCCACTCCGTCACGAGCGCGGAGTCGGCCCGGAACTTCTCGGGGATATGTGGAGGAGGTTCAGCTTCTCGGTGAAGGCGGCCAGCGCGGCGTCGTACGCCTCGATCGCCCCGCGGTCCTGCGGCTCGACCCCGGGTTCTTCAACTGCCATCAACCCCCCTGCCTGCACGCAAAAGCCACGCCAGAGGGCGGTGAGGCCGTACGTATACGGATTGCGCCGAACGGTTGCGAACGCCCCGCCCCGTCCGGAACCAGCCCGAACCCGGCCGACCGAAACGGAGGGTCGTCCGGGGCCGGGCGGGCCCGTACGGATCACTCGGAACCCGGCGGCAGAGGCGCTCTCCTGGAGTCATGACCAACACCGGCACCACCCCGCAGACACCCGACCCCCACCGGTCTCCAGACCACGAACCGGACCCGGCAAGCAGGACGCACCGCATCCCCGACGCCGCGGTCCTGGTCGCGCTCCTCGCCACCTGCGCCGGCATCTACCTCACCGTCGGCGAAGCCGGATTCGCCGGCGTCATCAGCGCCGTCGCCGCCCTCTACGGCACCTGGCGCGCACGCCGATGAACCCCGCGACGAGCGGTCCCTCGCACAGCCCGATCTTCGATCGCCGTCCCGTTGGGGGCGTGCCTGCGTCAGATATCGAGCAGGCCCAGTTCGCTGTCGGGCCCCGGCACAGCGGGCACACCACCACGTCGGGGACCGTCAGCAGGATCTCCCGGACGCTCTGCCCAAGCTCTTGAGGTGGCATGTCCGGCCTGCGGCGCTGCGCCCGGGAGCCCGGTGCGGAATCGCCCTCGGACAGCCATCACCAAGCGATCACTGTCTGTGCTTGTCTGTAAAGGAGTCGCGGTGGGGCGCCACCCGTCGCGTGTGCCCAGATCCGCCAACTGCGGGCCCAGCCCAGACCGTCGGCCACCTGTACGTGCAGGTTCTTCTGGAGCGGCACGCAAAGGCCTGATAGGACGGTATGGCATCGGTATGGTGCTGATATGGCGAAGAAGAAGGTCACGGTCACGATCGACACCGACAAGGTGGCAGTGATCGAAAGCATCCTGCGCGCCAGCCCGGACGGCTCGGTCCCCGCGTGGATCGAAGACGCGGTGTCCGCCAAGCTCGACCAGGCCGAACGCGCGGACCGAGCCGTCCGATGGTTCGCCTACCGCGCGCGCGAAGAGAACCCTGGCGAGTGGGAGAAGGCCTTGGCCGCCGCCGAGGCAGCCGACCGCCGGCACGGCTTCATCGGCCGCCCTGACGAGGAGCAGAGCGCCGCGTGAACACCGGCTACATCCTCGACCACACCGCGATCGCGGCCCTCGCGCACGGCGATATGTACATGGCCGCACGCGTCTTCCGCTCCGTCCAGCAAGTCCAACCCCTGTACGTGCCGGCAATCGCTTTCGCTGCAGGGCTCACCTCCGTCGTGCAGGCGGAGGTAGCGCAGATGCTGCAGGACGCCATGTCGGCCCCGTGCTTCGTCTTCCGGGCCCTGGACGAAGCGGGCTGCTGGGCCGTCGCTCAGCTCACTCGCGAGCGAGCCGCCGATCTGCCCACAGCTCACTGCGCCCATCTCGCGCTCGGCTCCGGCCTGCCCGTCCTCACCCGCCAGGCCACTGCTTACAAGCAGATCGACAGCCGGATCGTCGCCGAACCGATCGGATAGAGGTCCCGACCCGCCGCCGCGCGCAGTCATGCGCGCCGCAATCAGGGCCCTTCAGCGGCTCGGCGGGGTGAACGCCGTCCGCAGCCGCTCTCGGCCACAGCGGGATGAGGACCGCTCCAATCAGAGTCGCAAGCGTCGACCAGGTCATCCCGGGGAGGTTCTCCCTGGCGCTCTGCGCGAAATCTCCACAAGCGAGGCCTCCCCCGCCGTCGTCGACGCCGTGTTCCGTGACGGCAGCACCATGGCTCTATACACGTCGATGGGCTCTGGCACGACTTCCGTGTAGCGGTCACGATGAGTGATCAGTGGGTGTTTCGAGTGCTGGGAGGATCTGTCGCATTTCCTGGCGCCACTGGTCGGCCTCGGCGCTGTCCATCCAGCCGGTTGCCATTTCTGATCCGTCCTGGAGAACCCGGTCCAGTGCGAGTCTCGCCGACGCGCGAAGGGAGGCTGGCAGTGTGAGCAGCGGTTCGCTGGGGCCGTCGTCCGGGTCAATCACGATGGGGCCGTCCGGGAGGGACCGCGCTGCTCGCCTCACTGGAGCGGGACTCGGGCGCGGTAGCGATCACGAAGTCCGGCTGATTCGCATGCCATAGGGTCATGCAGTGACCAGCTCCCTGCCTACTTCCGAATGCGTGTTTGCCGATGAGTTGCTGCTCGAGGGATATGGCGGCCCGAGCGCGCTTTATGTGCGCGACCAAGCACGCGGCGTCGTCAGGGCGGTGCACGCCGGAGCGGCGATCGCTCCGGATGACACCAACAAGCTGGTCGACCTGCTCGGCGATGCAGAGGCATTCATCAACGAGCCGACCGAGCCCGCTCATCTGCGTGAGGGAAACCGCCACGACATCACCAAGGCCTTGCTGATCCACGCGTGCCGCACCGGCGATCCGGACCTTGTACGACGCCTCCGGCAGGTGGCGCCGTCGGAGGTCCACCGCATCGATCTTCGCCTCTCACTGTCGGTGCCATGCCTCCTCGCGCTCTTCGACGGCCTCGGACAGGAAGAACTGGCCGTTCGTCACGCCGCCATGCACATGGTCCGCAACATCCACGGCCACACCGACATCACGCCGATCCTCGACACCGTCATCAGCGAGCTGGCCTCCCCTGAGCGCGGTCGCGGCCACCATCGGGTCGCCCCGGCCGACGGTGCACGCTGGGCGCTGCTCGCCTACAGCCGCGGGACCAACGATTTCGACAGCCTGCGCGAGTGGGTCGCGGCGGCGATCGATCCGTCTACGCCGACTCAGAGCGCGCTTCGCACGCTGGCCGCCCTGTACGCGGTTACCGAACAATTCGACCGGGCGATCAGCCTTGTTGGACGTGCAAGCACCCGGGTCGCTGTCATCGGGGGGATCCACGACGCCGTCTGCGAGATCGCTGGAAGCCTCGGGTTTACGAGACATCTGCCCAATGCCCGCTACCCCTTCGCAGAGGCGATCGCCGTCGCCGAGGGCCTGGCCACCAACGCCGGCCATCGCAAGCAGGTGGAGGACATCCGCAAGCGGCTCAACCATCTCCGACCCAGGAATTCCGCCGAACCTGGACCACGTCCTTCGGTTGCTCCGTGAAGGCGGCAAGCTGAAGGTCACACGGCTCGACCGGCTCTCCCGCTCGATGCTGCCCCTGGTGACCCTCGGCGCCGACCTGCGCGAGCGCGGCATTGGGCTGCATGTCATCGAGAAGGGCATCAACCACCGGCCGTGGGAGGAGCTCGGCTGGCCGCGCGTCGGCAGGTACGGCCTGACCGTGACACCAGGTGGCATCGCGGTGTGGGTGGACTCTCCCGCGATCACGGTGGGCGCCCGCTGATCTCGGAGACCGCAGAGCGCTTCCCCAGCGCTGCAGGCGACCGCACTCGGCATGAGCGACCTCGCCCTGAAGCCGAGGCGCGCAGCGGGCTGCCGCTGCCGCCCTGGTAGCCCGAGTCCGGCCTGCGCATGGCGTTCCGGCAGCAGGAGAGAGGGTGTCTATTGCGCCCATTCCACGCCGAGTTCGGCCAGAGCAGTGCGCTGCGCCTGGTGGACCACCTGCGCACCGTGACCAGCGGGGAATGCGCCGGCGCCTGCAGCACGGGCGGCCAAACTCACCGCGCTCTGTCAGTGCCACTGCCTAGGGTGGGGCGGATGAACGAGATAACGATCGCGGCCGACCAGGACGAGTGGCGAGGCGGGTTCGAAGAGCGGGTGCTGGCCGGGTACCGGGCCGCGGGCTGCTCGGGGCCGCTGGCCCAGGCCCTGCTGGAGCGGGCGGTCAAGGGAATCGACGACTGGACGGTGGCCACGGACGGCACCGGGTGGATCGCGGTCGAGGTGACAGAGGACAACGGGGCGACCGTCGGCCGGATCCATGACCTGACCGTGCCGCAGGGGCGCCCGTGGGCCGAGCGGTGGTGCGCCGAGCGCGGCGCGCGGCGGGTGGAGGTCCGGCTGACCGGGGGAGCGGGGGCGTTCACCGACTATCCGGTACGGGGACAGAACCGGCTACGTGCCGCAGCCGAGCAGCCCGAGCTGCCGCCGGGCCTGACGGCCCGCCACCTCACCGAGGAGGAGTACCCGGGCTGGTACGCCGCTGAGGAGGCCGGGTACATCGCGGACATCGTCCGGGCCGGGGCACTGACCCCGGAGCAGGCCAAAGAGAAGTCCGACCAGGACTTCGCCCTCTACCTCCCGGAGGGCTACCAGACGCCGGGGCAGGCCTTCTACGCACTGGAGGCCGAAGGCCAGGTGGTCGGCACCGGCTGGATGAACCATGGCTTTCTTCCGGGTGTGACCTTCGGTTTCTCACTGGAGGTCTACGAGGAACACCGCGGCAAGGGCTACGGCCGGGCCGCGATGGCCGTCGGTGAGTGGGCCACACGGCAGGGCGGCGACGAGGCGATGATGTTGAACGTCTTCGGCGGCAACGAGGTCGCGATGAGCCTGTACGACAGTACCGGCTTCGCCGTACTGGAGGAGTACCGCTCGATCGACCTCTAGTAGTGCTTTGTCAGTGGCGGTGCGGGCTCGGCTGGAGGAGTTTGCCTCTGAGGTGTTCGCGCCGCTGGTGGGGCGAGACCAGCGGGCCAAGGGCTCGCTGTATCTGCGCGGGCTGCTGCTGGACGGCCGCAGGAAGTCGATGCAGCCAATGGTTGACCGGCTCGGGGTCGATCACCAGCAGTTGCAGCAGTGCATGACGTCCTCGACCGGCCCGTCGACCAGGTGCGGGCACAGCCGGCATGGCGGGCGGTGGCTGCGGTGCGGCCGCAGGTATGGGTGGTGGACGACATGCGAACGCCACCCTCGCGAGCACTTGGCCTTCCTCGGCCTCGCCGCCGCCATCTGCTGCTACAAGCGACTCGTCCGCCTCACCACATAGGACACGCTCTTACTGCGCTCCTGGCTGAGTACAGGAGCGCGGCGCGGACCGCCTCCGGGTCAGCGGCCTCCACCACCGCACGCGACCACCGCCGCGGCCCGGCGTCCGCGGCCGGGACCAGACCTGAACCCGTCCGTCGCCCACCGCCACGCCGCCACCGGTCCCCGCAGCCGGCTCGCCGCCTGCCCCTTGTCGAATGCGCCCCCGCGCCAGTCCGTCCCGCGCCCGCGGTCCCCCAGAGGCATCCGGCGAGACTCAGCCCGCCCGGCGGGCCCCCGACCGCAGGGCCGGTAGCCCGATACGGCCGCGCCGTACGACCCCGCCCAGGCCGGCCGTGCGCCCCGCCGCCAAGCCCAAGCCCAGGAAAGTAAGCCGGCCGTACCGTACGCCTGCACAGCACGGGCCGGTGCAGTGCGCCCCAGGGGCGGGGCGGCGGATATGACGGAGCTGTGCCGGACCGCGCACGGTGTCACCAGCCCTCCCGTCGCCGCGCTCTGCCGCCAGACCTACGGCCACGGCCGATTGTGACTGAGCGCCCTACTCGGTTCTGACCGCGCTTCCGTGACGACTACGGCTGACGGTGGATGCGCGTCGAACCCTTACGGGCAGCCCAAAGTCGATGCCACCCAGCTTTTCGAGAGTGGTGCGTCCTGGGGTGTGTCGAATGCGGGCAACACCACGGACGAAATCAGCACGAAGCGTACCTGCTGGCCGTAAAGGAGGGCTGCCCTCCAGGAAGTGCCACCTCTGCCACCTCTGCCTATCGTGAGATAGGGGGCCCATCCCTCGGAGCGTGCCATGCGATGCGCAACACTGTTCTGCGCCGCAGCCCTGACCGCTGCGACCCTCGGCGCCACCACTCCGCCACCGGCCGCGGAAGGCCGCCGGCTCGCCGAGTTCTACCAGCAGAAGATCGGCTGGGGCCCGTGCCCCGCCTCCTACCCCGCGTCCATGCAGTGCGGGAAACTCAAGGTCCCCCTCGACTACGCGCAGCCCGCCCAGGACACCATCGAACTCGCCCTGGCCCGGATCCCGGCCACAGGGCCGGCCCGACAGGGCTCACTGGTGCTCAATTACGGCGGTCCAGGGCAAAGCGGTGCCCAGGGCACGGCCGACCGCTTCGACCGCTGGCGGGATCTCGCCGAGTCCTACGACATGGTCGGCTTCGACCCCCGGGGTATCGCCAAGAGTGCCCCGATCAGCTGCGGTGGCGCCCTGCCGCTCGTGGGCGCCGAGTACCTGGGCGCCACCGAACTGCTGCGCGTCACAGAGGAAGCGGCCCGCGCGTGCGAACGTCATAGCGGCTCGATCCTGCATCACGTCGGAACGGTCGACGTCACCCGTGACATGGACGTGCTGCGCGCGGCGCTGGGGGAGCCGAAACTCAACTACTGGGGCGGCTCCTACGGCACGCGGATCGGCGCCGTCTACGCCGCCCAATTCCCGCAGCACGTCGGGCGGATGGTCCTTGACGGAGTCGACACCCTCAGCAAACCCCTGGCCGAACAGGCCATGGACCAGGTGAAGGGCCAGCAGCTCGGCTTCGAAGGCTTCGTCGACTGGTGCACCAAGCAGCCGACCTGCGTGTACAAGGGCATGGACCCGCAGAAGGCGCAGGAGAAGGTCGAAGGGCTGGTCGCCCAGCTGGACAACGCTCCGCTTACCGCCAAGGACGGCAAGAGGTTCAACGGCCAGTCGCTGGCTTTCGCCATCGAGAACTCGCTGTACGGGACGCGTTCCTGGCCGGAGCTCGCGGACGGCCTGGGTCGCCTGGAGCGGGACAAGGACCTCAGCGTTCTGGCGGAACTCGCCGAGCCGGAAGAGGACAACGAAGGCTCGGCCCTGACGGTGGTGAGCTGCTCCGACTACACCGACCGCGGAGTCCGGGGCGATGCGAAGGCGCTCCAGCGGAAGCTCAACACCCTGCGGCCGGAGTTCCAGAAGGCGTCCCCGATCTTCGGACGGGGCGAGCTCTCGGAGATCGAGCTCTGCCACGGCCAGCCCCCGGCCGACGGGTTTGTCGCGAACATCGACCACCCGGGAGCTCCGCCCATGCTCCTGATCGGCGTCCGCAACGACCCCGCGACCCCGTATCGCTGGACCGAGGAGACGGCCGCCCGGCTCGACTCGCCCGTAATCATCGACTACCAGGGCCAGGGCCACACGGGCTACCGCCACTCCGCCTGCGTGAAGCAGCACGTCGACCGCTTCCTCGTGACGGGGCAGCTGCCGAACGGGAACACCGTCTGCCCCGCCGAGGAAGTCAACGCGAAGGGCGAGTAGGTCACGAGCTCCACCATGACGTGTGCATCATGGCTGTGGATGTGGACGGTCGGTTCCAGATCCGGATCCTCGTCGGGGACGAACGCCACCAAGAAGGCGGCTCCAGGCAGGTGCCTCTCGGCGCTGGGGTCCTCGGCCCACGCGGCTGGAGCCGGCACGGCCTCGCTCAGCTCCACAGCCCAGCATCATCAGGCAAGGCGTACTGACGTCCTGCATGTTCTCGTAGCTCGGCTGGCATGACGGCAGGCTGCCACAGGCCCACGGTCCGAGTCGCGGCGGCCCCACCGGCTTTGCGGGACAGCCCTCAGTTGATGTTCCTCTCCACGGTTTCGACCACGAAACCGCTGTTCTGGCCGTCGTAGATCGTGTTGGGGTGGAGGACGTTCTCCATCAGAGGCCCAAGTCCGAGCCGGCCGAAACCGTGGTGCTACTCCTCCGGGTACTCGCCGTCGTCGCTGCCGAGGCCGATCTGTTCGAGGCTGGTGACCTGGATGTTGTCCGCGCTGGTGTTGCCACCAGAGAGCACCGACACCGGGACGCGCTTGGCGCTGACCAGGTTGAGGATGTCGTCGGCGTACGCCGGCGCGGTGGCCGCCAGCAGGGCGCCGCTCAAGGCCGCCACGGCAAGGATGCGGGAGGTGATCTTCATGGCCTGCGTAACGACCAGACCGTATAACCGTCACCCGCAGTACCCACCGCACTCGCTGTGAAGCGCCTGGCACGCGGCGCCGCCGAGCTCCTGGCCATCGCCGAGGACCTGCGCCACCACGACATCCAGCTCGAACTCCTCACCGCCCCTGTCCAAGGGGTCTACGACTCCTCCGGGCACGGCGCCGCCCACCGCGGCGGCGCCGGTCTTCGCTGGCAGGGGCGGAGTCCGAACACGAGTACTTCCGGGAGGAGTCCTTGGAAGGCCAGGCGTCCGCCCGCGAGCGCGGCCGTCATGGCGGGCGCCCCAAGGTCGTCGACGACGACATGGCGACTACGCCCACAACCTGCGGGCCAACCGCGTACCCGTACCGCAGGTCGCGAGCAAGCTCGTCATCACGTCGGGCAAGAACAAGGGTCAGCATCCCTCGGTCGCCACCGTCTACCGCATCCTCGCCGAGGATGACCCGGCCGACGGTCCAAACCTGAACCGGCATCCCCTCACGGCTTCAAGATCGACTCATTGCCCCTTTGACCCGTATCTCGCCATACCCCTTGAACCGCCAGATCACGGCCTCGAACTGCTGCCGCAGCCGCGTGGGAGCCGGGCCGTGCCTGCCGATCGGCAGGCACGGTCCGATGAGTTCTCATTCTGCTTCCGCCAGTTGTGCTCGCGTCACGCAAGACGACCTATCGGATCAGGGCCGCGACGAGGGCTCATTGCACAGATCGGGACGAGTCAACGCACCCTGGTGCCTGGAGCTCGGCATGGACGGCACCAGCGCCAATGCGCCGCCGGCCAGAAACAGGAGCAGTCCGTCCGTACTGCGACCATAGATTTTGAACAGTACGCGGCCCCATCCCAGATCCGTGGAAGCCCTACCGGGTCTCTTCGGGTCGTAGGCGAGCGGAGGGTGCGGTCCGCGGAACTTGCTCCGGTGGTTGTGCTCGACGCCGTCCGCGTCGGTGTACTTGTACCAGGCGGCCCCGTCCGTGGTCCTGAAGTCGAGCCTGGCGACGACGGTGATCCCGCGCCTTCTCAGCGGGAGCTGTAGCCGCGCTTCCTCCGCCGCGAAGAGCAGCACGAGCAAGCCGCTGAAGAATGGGACTGCACCGCCGATCACGAACTTCAGTTCCGGCCCATGGGTGACGCCTGCCCAGATTGCGTACCCGAGATACGTGAGAACAAGGGTGCCGAGGATCGTCAGGGAAACGTAGTCCGTAAGCCTCGTCTCGTCCTGCTTCTCCTCGTTCGGCTGTTCCAGAGAGGTGACGGTGACCCGGGCACTTCCCCCCGGGTCCCGCTGCTCGGGCAGAGCGGCGATCAGTGCGGTGACGAATGCGGTGGCGGCGGCGGTCGCGTTGCCGCCGTCATCCGATGCACGGCCCCGTCGGTCAGCACGATCCCCACGTCCCGCGTCGCCGCCCACGCCCGTTCGCGTTCTGCACCCGGAGAAGGCGACGCCGTTGCCACAGTGCATGGCACGATCCCAACCATGAGTCCGAGTCCGACACCAGAGCTGACCCAGAAGACGCTGACAGAACGCGGCTTCCGTGGATTTGTGCCGTTTCGTGAGCTGGGTGACAGTGGAGTTCCCGCAGAGCCCGGAATCTACGTGGTAGTTCGCACGAGCACGGAGCCCCCGTCGTTCCTCTCCCGCAGCCCTGCCGGACACCTCAAAGGCCGTGACCCGTCGGTGACGACGGGCGAGCTTGGTGGTGCCTGGGTGGATGGGGCCACGATCATCTACATCGGTAAGGCGTCGGCAGGCAGCGACGGCCGGAGGGGTCTGCGTAAGCGGCTTGACGAATATCGCCGCCATGGTGCCGGCGGGATGGCCGGCCACTGGGGAGGGCGATACATCTGGCAGTTGGCCGATTCGGACGCTCTGCTCGTTGCGTGGATGCCGATACCTGAGCGGGATCCGGGTGCGGCTGAGGCGGAGCTGATCGCGGAGTTCATGGACCTCCATGGAGCGCGGCCTTACGCCAACCGGAACAAGGGCGTGGCATCCTCCTCAGAGGTTCCCGGCTGTGCGGACTGAACCGCACTGGTCAACGTCGGTACCGGCGCCCGCTGCGCTGGTCAGGATGTGAGGGATGGACGTTGGAGAGAGCGACGGGATCAGGCATCTTAGGTAGGTGCGTTCGAACCAGGTGATGAACTGGTGGACCGTGCCGATCTCGGCGGCGCGGTTACGGACGCCTCGGAACTCACGGTGGTCCCAGGCGACGGCGTGACCGAGCAGGCCGAGCCGCACACGGGCGGCCGATCGGGCCTCTGCGGCCGCCGGTGAGCGGCCGGGGCAGACGTGTGGGCCGAGCCGGCTGCCGTCCGCGCGGGGTGCCGGCGTGCGGGGTGCCGGCGTGCGGCTGTCGTTGTTGCTGTCGGCGTGCGCGTTCCCGTTGCACCACATCCGGTGTGTACCGGGGCAGCCCCGGAGCTTCGGGGGTGACCTGGCCGGATTCGCGGTGGAGTCCCGGGACGGCTCGGTGGGTCACAGGGTGCGGGTGTCCGTGGTGATGGCGACGTCTTCCCCTTCAGGGGCGCCGAAGGGAGTGACCTTCGAGGTGGGGCCGGTGCCGGTGATCTCCAGGGCGACGTGCCCGCCCATGAAGCGGAGGTCGACCCGGGTGGTGTCACCGGCGGGCATCTGGTGGACGCGGCCCCCCGGATAGTCCAGCTCGATGAGGGCCGGGCGCAGGGCCTCGGCATCGGCCGGGGCGGCCGCGCGAGGGCCTCGGTGACGCGGCGGGCGTGGTTTGCGCGCGTCGGGGCAGAGGTTCACACCTGTGGACCGGCCCATGGCAATGCTTCTTGCCGAAGGCTTGACTCAGCCCTGCGACGTGATGTGGTCGATGACCGCGGTGAAGTCATCTGTCGGTGAGAAGTCCACGTATTCGCAGTCCTCCAGCGCCACGGGGGCGTGTCCGGGCGGCCAGTAGAACGCCTGCCCCGCCTCGTAGACCTCCTCACCGTCCTTCGTCACCATCTTCAGCCGGCCTTTGAGCATGTACCCCCAGTGAGGGCACTGACAGAGATCATCGGTCAGGCCCTTCAGCGCCGGCCGCAGGTCCGTCCCCTGAGGCAGCTGCACGAAGGCCACGGACAGGTCTCCGCCGACCGCTCGCGTACGGAGTTCGACGCCTCCTCCCTCGATTACGACTGGTGTGTCCTGTCGGGTTGTCGCTGTCATGACTGCCTCGCTTCGTTCGTGGTGCGGCAGTGTGCCTCGCTTCAGGCTGGCCCCGGCGGTCGGGTCTCGCCAGGCGGGCCCACGGCCTGCCGGCCCGCCGCCCGCCCCTTCCCGCGCCGCGATCCAGCTCTGGCTGCGCTGACGCCAAGAGTCAGTCCGAGCACGGAGTCAGGACCGCATGGCTCGCACCGGGGCGGCTGGCGTGCGTCAGGCGGAGAAGATCACCGAGCGGACTTTGACGTCGTCGCAGTCGAAGTCGGCGAAGACCGTGGCGGTGGCGTTGGTCAGGTCCTGCGGGGCGAAGGCCGGTGAGGCATCGTTGACGCGGCCCCTGGCGCGGAAGGCGTAGGTCAGGAGCCGGCGCCGCTGACGCCAGGGGCGACGAAGCGCCGATGCAGGGGGTGGAACTTCGGCTCGGGATCGCTCTGCACGCCCAGTTCACCCTTGAGGACGGGGGCGACCCTGGCCTCGATGAACCGGTTGAAGTGGTCTTCCGACTCCCAGATGTCCATCACGTTGAGGCCGCCGTCGATGAACCAGGCGGCGTGCAGCACGCACCCGTCCGGTGCGTCCACTTCCCAGCGCACCTTCTGGCGCACCGCGTCGTACACGTCGGGTGTGATCTCGGGCCAGGAAAAGGTCATCACGACTGCCATGGGAGTGTCCTCTCGACCGCCTGGACGCGCCGCGGCCGGACGGCACACGGGATCGCACTGCGAAGCTAATCCGCCGACATCGCCGGTGCACTCCGGGGCGTCCATCCGAGAAGGGCCGAGTATCCGCGGGCAGAACGGGATACCTTCTCGGCCGAGCAGGTCGGCTGGCTTCTCTTGGCGCGGCAGCGGGACGCGCCCCGGTGAGCGGGAACTGCAGCTGCCCCTCAATGCAAGACGTCCGTACCGCGTCCGCCGGCCGGCTGTGCGTCGAGGCTGTGGGATGACCGCACGGATGCCACTCATCGAAGGTCACCGTGTGGTCCTGCCAAAGGACGAGCACATTCACGGGTATGGGGGCGCTCCCTATTCGAAGCCGGGCGGGCGCCTCCGTGACGCCCTCGCCGTTGGCGGTGGCCGATCTGGTCGGACGGCGGATGACCGCGCGGATTCCCTGGCGCTCTAGTGGCCGGTGAACTTGGGGATGATGCGGCGCAGGTACTCCTCGCGGTCCGCCAGCGGCGGAACCTGGGCAAGGATATTCCCGCGTCCAACTGCTCTACTGGCCACCTGGACGGAGCCCCGCGTCGGCGGCTCGGGGACGCCCTCGCCTGATGGTGCCAGGCACGAAGGTGGTTCTGCCGGCACGCCAGCGGCTCCGTTCTGCTCCTCTCAGTGGCCGCACGACATACCCAGCGTGACCCATCGGGCTCGTCGAATTCGCTGGTCGACAGGGCCGAGACACTCGCGCTGACGACCGGCCCTTCCCGCCATGGTGCAGTGGCGGACCCCGCCGGAAAGCTATCGCGCGCGACGTGCCTGCTTGCCGCTGGCGAGTGCACCGTGCTGGGCGTGGATGGGCATCGCGCGGCGTACGGGCGAGGCGGAGACACGGTGGACGGTGCCGTCGCCCTTGACCGGGTAGCGCAGCGGCCGTCCGTGCTTGTCGCGTCTGAGCTTGCCGTCGCTGTCTTCGCGGAAGCAGCACTCGGCGGCGTGTACGACGCCGCCCTGGAGCTTTAGGGACTGGACGGTTTCGATCAGCATTCTCGGTAGCGTGGCCATCCGCCGCATGGGTGTTCATGTGTCCCCCTGGTCCATGCGGGGGAATTCGACGGAGAGTGATGAGGCTGCAATGAGTGAACTGACGAAGCCCGAGGTCGATGTTCCGAAGGGTGACGCTCCTACCGAGCTGACCATCCGGGACCTGGTGATCGGGGACGGGGCCGAGGTGAAGCCGGGCATGGTGGTCAGGGTCCACTATGTCGGCGTGACCTTCGAGTCCGGGAAGGAGTTCGATGCCTCCTGGGACCGGGGCCAGCCGTACAAGTTCGCCCTGGGCAGTGGCAAGGTCATCAAAGGCTGGGACCGGGGGGTGAGGGGGATGAAGGTCGGCGGTCGACGCGAGATCATCGTTCCCCCTCGTCTCGGCTACGGCAATCAGTCACCCTCGCCGTTGATCCCGGCAGGCTCGACCCTGGTTTTCGTCGTGGACCTGATTGACTCGTATTCCAGCACAGCCGGGTGGAGCAACGCCTAAAGGGTGTTGCAGAAGGCCTGAATGGGGGGCATCTTGCTTGTATGGGTGGGGTGTTACGCGCTGAGCCGGTGTGGGTGGAGATGTTCTCAGGCTTGCGGATCGATCGGTTCGCGAAGCTGGTGAAGGTGGTCCGTGAACCGGGTGGGAATGGTCCGGGCGGGGGTCGGCCGTGGTGCCTGCCACTGCCCGACCGGGTGCTGCTGGTGGCCGTGTACTACCGCACGACCCTCACGATGCGACAGCTCGCCCCTCTCTTCGGGATCTCCCCGGCCACCGGTGGCGGCGCTGCGCGCCGACGGGTGTGCTGGAGCGGATCACCGCCCGGGCGGGCCGGGAGGCCGCCGGCGTGCTGCGCGACGACGGTATGTCCGCCGAAGCGGTGGCCACCGCCAGGTTTTGCTCACGGGGTGGCCCATGGCCCGCCCAGCGCGGCGAGTACGGCGAGCTGCCGCCTGGTCGGTTCTTACCGGCACCCCAGCCACATCCCGGGCCGCCCCGCCGGAGGGGCCATGGGTTCGGCGTGGCGGGGTCGGGGCGCTTGGAGGCTGGGTCATCATCGGCTGTGTGAAGACTTCCGGACGTCTGACCGCCTTCGCGGTCGCGGGCCTGCTCGCCGCACTCCCCGCGTGCTCGGAGTCCGACAGCCGTGGCGGCGGTGGGGCGGGGGTGGGTATGGGTGCAGACGCGAGGGCGGGCGCTCGTACCGGCGTGGACACTGCTCGGACGGCGGCACCTCGCACGGAGTTCCGGGGCGGGCACGCCGCTGCCTCAGGCGCCGGGGACCCGTACTTCCCGGGCCTCGGCAACGCCGGCTACGACGTCACCCATTACGCCCTGACCCTGGCCTACGACCCCGGCAGCGGCCGCCTCGAGGGCACTGCGGAGATCACCGCGAAGGCCACTGCGGACCTCAGCGCCTTCAATCTCGACCTCCTCGGCATGGAGGTGCTGAGCGCCACCGTCGACGGCCGCAAGGCGCGGGTTCGGCAGGACGGGCAGGAGCTGACCCTGCAGCCGCGCGATCACCTCAGGAAGGGCGCCGCCTTCCGCAGCGTCGTGCACTACGGGGGCATGCCGGAGTCGATCACCCATGACGACGGGTGGCGCGAAGGCTGGTTGAAGACGGACAACGGAGCAGTCGCCTTCGGTGAGCCGACCGGCTCGATGTCCTGGTTCCCGGGCAACCATCACCCCTCGGACAAGGCCTCGTACGACATCACCGTCACGGTCCCCAAGGGGGTGCAGGCGATCTCCAACGGGCGGCTGCGCGCACAACGCACCAGGGGCGACCGCGCCACCTTCCACTGGCACCAGGCCGAGCCCATGGCCAGCTATGTGGCGACCGTGGCCATCGGCAGCTACGACATCAAGACCTCCCAGACCCGATCGGGCGTCCCGGTCGTGTCGGCGATGGACACGACCGCGAGCGTGGACGAGGCCGGAGAGGTCCTCGACAGGTTCCCCGAGATCATGGAATGGGCCGAGGGAAGGTTCGGTCCCTACCCCTTCTCCGCCGCCGGGGTGATCGTCGATCAGGCGGCCGATGTGCCCTACGCCCTGGAGACCCAGACGAGGCCGACCATTCCGGCCGACATCTTCCACACCACCAACGTGGTGCACGAACTGGCCCACCAGTGGTTCGGCAACTCCGTCACCCCGCGGACGTGGCGGGACATGTGGCTGAACGAGGGCTTCGCGACCTATGCGGAGTGGCTGTGGACCGAGGACCACGGCGGGGCCAGTGCCCAGGAGCACTTCGACCGCAATCACGCCAAGGCCGCGGACGACGACGAGTGGGACTTCCCGCCCGCCGAACCGCCGAGTGCCTCGGACATCTCCGGCCAGCCGGTGTACGTGCGCGGCGCGATGGTGATCCACAGGATCCGCCAGACCGTAGGCGACAAGGCCTTCCGTACCCTGGTGCGGGGCTGGACCCTGCGCCACCGCCACGGCCACGCCTCCACGGACGACTTCACTGCGTACGCCGAGGCCAAGGCCGGCCGGGACCTCGACTCGATCTGGGACTCGTGGCTCTACGGCGACGGCAAGCCCGCGTGACGGGGTCGACGCGGTGTCAGGTCTTGATGCGGCGGTGGGCGATCTCGACAAGCTTCATGTACTCGTCCCAGTTCCACACGGGCCCTGGGTCCTCGTGGGTGGACAGCGGGATTTCGATGTGGCCCAGGATGTGGTCCCGGTCGACCGGCACGTCGTACTTCGCGCAGATCGTGGCCGTGAGCACGGCGGATGCCTCGTACATCCCGTCGGTGTACACAGGCTGGTCGATCCAGCCTTCGTGCTCGATACCGATGCTCCGGTAGTTGTGCCACACATTGCCGGAGTGCCAGGCAACGTCGCGCTCGCGCACGCACTGAGCGATCCGCGTGCCGGTTGCGCTGACCATGTAGTGCGCGGACACCCTCTCGGCGGGGTCCTGGAACTTGGAGAGCATGATCGGCAAGGGGTCCGTTGTCAGATGAATGACGACGTATTCGATGGGATAGTCCTCGGGACGGTCGCAGGACGTGTAGTTGGACTCGCAGGCCTCGACCCAGACGGCGGGAGCGTAGTCCACCAGAGCGTCCCGACGCCGGGTCGCAGGCGGCCCGGCTGCGGCGACCGGGGCCTTGCGCACAGGGCTCGGCAGCGCAACCTCCACCCTCGCCTCGGACCCCATCAGCCGGGGCAGCAGCTCCACAGCGGCCAGAGCCGTACCCGCTGCGCCGGCAGCACCCCACAACAGACGTCGACGGCTGAGCGGGCTGTCTTCCATGGCCACTCCTCATGAGGTCGAGCAGGCAGGCAGAGGACGACACGCCGCGAATCACGGCATCACGCTACATAAGCGGCACATCCCGTAACCTGATCCTCAACCAGTGCCCGCACCCCGGCAAGCCGATCCTCCACCACTCGGCGCACACCCCACCCCTGACCAGGCCCGTCCCCGTCGGCAGGCGTCACCCCGTTTCACCGCCATACGGTCCGCCATGCCGACTCCGGACTGGCGGCAGCACGGCCGCCCCTGGGGAACGGTGCCGGTCGAGAGCGCGGCCGCCGGCTCGGGCATGGGGGAGAGGGGGAGCGCCGTCCCCGTGTCCGGTCGGTCGTGCGGGCCGGGGGCCCGCGGGGTGCTTGTCGTCGTGGGCCCCTGGGCCGTGGGGCCGTGGGCGGCGGGACGTGGGCGGTGGGCGACGCCACACGGGTGGGTCGGCGCGGTCCGCCGCAGGCTCGCTGCTGTCTCCGCTCGCGGGAGCCGTCGAATCGCGGTTTCGTGGTTTCAGAGGTGCGTGCCCGGGCGACGGGCCTCGGCGCCGCGGCGGGCCCAATGGCGGAGGAGGTCGGACCATGTCCGGACCCGGACCGACAGTCGGTGGCCGCTACCGCGCGGCCGCCGCGGCCGTCGTGGCGGCGATCTGCGCGACGATGCTCATCGCGCCGGGACCCGCTGCCGCTGTGGGGCCGCCGTCCCCCTCGGCAACCGTTCCCCAGCTGGACTGGACCGCCTGCAAAGCCGGCAGTCCGTACGACTGCGCCGTCGCCCGAGTACCGCTGGACCACGCCGACCCCGCCGGCCGCACCATCGACCTGGCGGTCGTGCGGCGGAAGGCGACCGACGCCGCCCACCGCACCGGCACCCTCTTCGTGAACCCCGGCGGGCCTGGCGGCCCCGGAACGGTGCAGGTGCCGCAGAACTACGACGCCTTTCCCAAGGAACTGCGCGAACGGTTCGACATCGTCAGCTGGGACCCTCGGGGGATCGGCAACAGCACAGCCGTGAACTGCTTCGACAGCACCGACGAGGCCGAAGCCTGGGGCAAGGCCAAACCCGGTGGCTTCCCCGTCGGCGCGAAGGAGCGGACGCTCTGGATCGACGCCTACGAGGACCTCGGCCGGCGCTGCGAGAAGCACGACGCAGACCTGCTGCGCCACGTGTCGACCGCCGACACCGCCCGTGACCTCGACCTGCTCCGCCAGGCTGTGGGCGAACCACAGCTCAACTACCTGGGCGTCTCCTACGGAACCATCCTGGGAGCCACCTACGCCAACCTGTTCCCCGGCAAGGTCCGCGCCATGGTCCTGGACAGCAACATCGCCCCCGACGCCTGGACGAACGACGCCCGGCCGGACGCCCGGACCACGACGCTCCTGCGCATGGGCTCCGACCGCACCGCCGCAGCCACCCTGGATCGCTTCCTCGACCTGTGCGGATCCGCCGCCACCGCCCGCTGCGCCTTCTCGGCCGGCAGCCCGCAGGCGACCCGAGAGAAGTTCGACCAGCTGATGCAGCGCCTCCGTGCCCAACCGGTGGGCTCGTGGACGTATGCCAAAACGGTCGCCGACGCCGTGAGCGGCCTCTACATCGTCGAGCCCGGCTGGACGGATCTCGCCGGGCGGCTCCAAGAGCTGTGGCTGGGCCGGGCCCCGAAGCCGCCCGTGTACCCGCCCCCGCCCCCGGTAGCGCAGCCCGCCCCCTACCTCGGCGAGGAACAGGCAATGGCCGTATGGTGCGGCGACAGCCCCAACCCGCGCGACCCAGCCGTGTACCACGGTCTGGAAGAGGACAGCGCGGAAAGGGCGGGCGATGCCGGCCGCTACTGGACCTGGTCCGGAGAGCCGTGCGCCACCTGGCCGGCCCAGTCAGCCCACCGGTACGTCGGCCCGTGGAACAAGCCCACCGCGCACCCCGTCCTGGTGATCGGCACCAGGTACGACCCCTCCACGTCCTACACGGACGCCGAGGCCATGGCGACACAACTGGCCGACGCCCGCTTGCTCACCCACGACGGGTACGGCCACACCGCCCTGTTCAACAACGCCAGCAGCTGCGTCAACACGTACGAGAGCCGCTACTTCGTCGACGGTGCCCTCCCGCCCCCGGGGACGACCTGCCGACCGGACAAGCAACCCTTCTCCTGACGCCGGGAGCGTCATCTGGGGCGCGTCACCAGGGGCCTCGTCAGCAGCGGGTGGAGAGTCGGCTGCCGGTCCGCGAGGCGGCGGCTGGTCAGCCGATCGGTTGCCGGGACTCGGTGCGTACCGTGAGGGTGGTCTCGGCGACCTTGGCGAGGTCGACGGCCCCGGGCTTCTGCTGCGCGGTCTCCGGGGTGAGGACGGCGACGGAGGCGGCCGTGTTGTCGTCCGCCCAGGCGCACATCGGCAGGGAGCTCTCGACGCCGCCGTTTCGCATGGTCAGCACCTGGCAGGACAGGGTGACGTCGGAACCGGTTGGCGTGATGTCCCTGGCGGGTACCGCCAGGGACGCTCCTTGGGCGTCCTGCGCGCCGCTCAGCATCTTCTTGCGTGCGCCCTCGGGGTCCTTGAACTGGCCGTACATCCCGGAGATGACCAGGGCGCTCCCCCCGCTCGCGACGTCGGAGGTGTACTGGGCGACCACCGGCTTCGGATTGCGGATATTCGAGTCGTAGCTGCCCTTGAGGGCCTTCTTGCCCTCGGTGTCCGACAGGTCTTGGGCCAGCTGGTACTTGCCGGTCATCAGGGTCTGGGGAACGGTCAGCCGGTAGCGTGCCTCGGGAAAGCCGGCTCCGCTCGTCACGGATCCGGCGTCGGTCAACAGGTTCACGCCGAAGCCGAGCGCGCCGAGTGCCACCAGCGAGCCCGCCACGATCCCGATGACCATGCCCGTCCGCTTCTTGCGCGGCGGACCCATCGGGGGTTGGCCCCATGCTCCTTGACCCGGGTACGGCTGCGGAGGGTAGGGCTGTCCCGGATACGGCTGAGGTGAGGACTGCGGCGCGTAATGCTGCCCACCGTACTGCTGCCCGCCGTAATGCTGCGGAGACTGCGGGGACTGCGCGGACTGCGGGGGACCGTACGGGCCGGGGGGCTGCTGGGGCGGTGGGGGCATGCTCATGCCCGAACGCTACTTCAGCTCTGCGGGCCGGAACCGACGAGACCACGGTCGTCGTCACCGCCGTGCGCACGCCGGAGACCGTCCGCGAGATGCCGGCGGCCACGTCCAGCACAACGTCTACTTCGTTGCTTTCCCGGCCAACGTGCCGGACATGTTCGACTTCCGGGATGCGGTGCATCGCCGAGCCGCTTGCCGACGACGCGTCGCGCGGGCGCGTGCCGGCCGTGCCGAACGGCACTCCGGCGTCGTCGTCTTCCGGCCCCGCCTCCCCAACAGGTTGTGATACTGGCCGTCATGACCAGTGCTTTCGCCACACCCGAAGCCCCGTTCTCACGCATCAAGGTCCGCACCGGGGCCGTGGTGTTCTGCGGCGACGAGGTCGCCCTCATCCGCCGCGATCGCGCCGACTCCACCCATTACACCCCGCCCGGGGGCAACGTCGAGGACGGGGAAGACCTCGTCGCCGCCTTGAGCCGGGAACTCTCCGAGGAACTCGGCCTGGACGTCGGCCAGGCCGAGGGCGGTGACCTGCTGTGGGTCATCGACCAGCGCGTCACCCGGCCCGGCCCCACACCGCCCCCGCGTAAACTGCACCTGATCTACCGTCTCCACATCAGCCCTGAACTCCGCGGCACGCTCGCCGAGCAGGAGCTGGACGAACTGCCCGACGGCAGTTACGAAGCCGGGGTGATCGAGTGGATCGACTATCGCAGGACCGCCGCACTCCCGATCTTCCCGCCCATCGGCCCCGCCCTCGCCGCGCTCGCGGACCCCCGCGCGGCCGTTGCCGACGCCGCGCTGAACGCCGTCACCGACGAGAACTACACCTGGGTTTGACGGCCTGCGGCTGCTGCCTTCACGCTCCGTCCAGGCGAGGAGCATGGACAACGTCGACCTCCGCGACCAAGCCGTCGCCCGGCTCTCCCCCTTCGTGCGGCACCACGTCAACCTGCTCGGCCGGTCTCCTTCCTGCGCCCGGCGGACGTACCCGACATGCCCGGGGGATTGAGGCCCCCTGCGTAACCCGGATGCCGCGAACGAGGTGTGACGCCGTGCGCCCGGCGGCGGTTCGATAATCCGTTTGGTAAGCCGTCGGCCGGGTGCTAGGAACACAGAGTGACTGTATTCGTGTGCTCGGCCTGCGGGCTTGCCATCACCGGACCGCTGACTGAGCTGCCCGAGGTGCCCGCCCGTCCAGGGGACCAGGGCCACCCCAAAGCCGACGGATCACGTCGTGCCACCGCGACCATGCCTCTCGGCTTCTTCTCTCTGGAACCCGAGCCGTGGGGTGCACCGCTCGTGCCCTGTGCCGAGCCCCGCCCGGTCTTCGCCGGCGGCCCCTGTCTCGGAGACCCGGACGATGTCGACGGGTACTTGGTGTCCGCCGGCACTCGCAACACGGTGGTCCTCCACCCCGACGACGCCCGCGGCCTTCGGGAAGACACCGACTATCTGAGGCATTGCAGCGGATGCTGTGGTCTTCACGGCCGGGCAGGCATGAACCGCCGGTGCCCCTGTGGCGCGCACGTGGGCACACTCGTCAACGACTGCAACACCGCGTATGAGCTGCACCTGGAACCCAGCCAGGTGCGCTTGACCACGGATTGACTCTTCGGCTCGCAACGTCCCACCCCGGCGACCCGGCGCGGTACGACGTCGTGCGCGGCGCCAGTGTCAGGAACGAGGAGAGCTTCTTCGAACTGCCTGCGGAGCGCGCCCGTCTGTGCTCGGCGATGGGCTGGAAGACATAACCCTCACCGATGGCGGCGCCGATCGACCATCGCAGGCGGCCCGCCCGATCTGGGGACATCCCCGGGCTGCACTGCGCGATCGCCGAGGCCTTGCTCGGACCTGGCCGCTACTTCGGCGTCGAGGAGTGGAACGCCTTCAAGGACTGCCTGTGCGGTGGATTCGCAGTGGCCCCGTCCTTCACCTTGACCTGGCATGACGGCGAAATCGCGGGTGACGAATACCGGCCCACGGGTGCGGTCCTCGAGTAACCGGGGCAGCAGCCGGGCGGTATCAGCGTCCCAGTACACCGTCTCCCGCACGTAGCCCTCGCGGGCACCGCCGCGGCGGCGGACCTTCGGCTGGGCACCCTTCGCCTTCACCGGGCAGCGCCGGCCGGCCAAATCAAGGTCCTCGATGTTGACGTCCAAGACCCCCTCCGAGCGGGCGCACGCCTCGTAGAGCATCGCACCCGGCGACCTGAACGGTCACGGACACCGCGGCCTGTGGCCCGTCGCCTCGGCGGGCCGGCTGCAGGCCCTCGCCGACGGTGACTGGACGGGTGACGGCTACAACGACCTGGTGGTGCTGGCCTACAACGACGCCACGCGGACCAAGCCGCTGTGGCGTACGAGAACGGCGGGCCGAGCAAGGTCCCCGAGGCCGTCCGGTACCGCCGACGGCATCGACACCACGCCGGTGGTCCTCGGCTGATCCAGCGGGCTCCGCGACAGACAGGTGGGCAAAGGCCCCCGGCCGCCTCTGCGGCGGGGGGTCACGCGTTTTCTTGACCTGAAGCATGATTGAGGTCTTAGCGTGTGACCTACTTGATCATCTGACGACGGGAAACACGCCCATGATCCTCGTGACCGGAGCCACCGGAAACATAGGCAGCGCCCTGCTGAAGGAGCTGCACGCACGCGGTGTCGGGCCGTTGAGAGGGCTCACCCGTGATGCCGCACGGGCCGGCTTCCCCGAAGGGGTCGAGGCCGTGGAGGGCGACCTCGCGGAGCCGACGTCGTTGGAGCCCGCGCTGGAACGGGTGCGCTCGCTGTTCCTCGTGTCGCGCCTGGGCTCGGACGCCGACATCCTCGAAGCCGCCCGGCAGGCGGGTGTGGAGCACGTCGTGCTGGTGTCGTCCATCACCGTCCAGACCCACCCGCACCTCGGCCCCGCCGGCGAGAACCAGGCGGTGGAGGAACTCCTCAAGGCGAGCGGCATGGCCTGGACGATCCTGCGGCCGACGCAGTTCGCCTCGAACGCGCTGATGTGGGCGGCTTCCATTCGTGGCCACGAGGCCGTCCGCGCGCCGTACGCCGAGGCCGCGCTGCCGACCATCCACCCTGCGGACATCGCGTCGGTGGCACGGGTGGCACTGACCGAGCCCGGCCACCGGGGGCGCACGTATGCCTTGACCGGTCCGGCGCCGGTGACCGCCCGGCGGCAGGTCGAGGCCATCGCGGCGGCACTGGGCCGGGAGATCGCCTTCGCCGAGATCAGCCGTCGGCAGGCCCGCACACAGATGGCCGCGGTCTTCGGGGCCGATGCCGCTGACGCGGTGCTCGACGTCATGGGTGGCGACGTGAACGACGAGCTGCTGAGGGTGCGTGACACGGTTGCGCAGGTCACCGGAAGGGCCGCCCGCCCGTTCGAGCAGTGGGCGTCAGAGAACGCCCACGCTTTCCGTTGAATCGAATGAATCGAAGCGGTCGACTCAGTGTCCTGCCGGCCCCGCCCATCAGCCGGTCCAGCAGCAGGTCCGCCGCCCGCGCCCCCACTCCGTGCTGGGCCGGTGCCACCGCCGACAGCGGGACGTCGGCCATCCCCGCCACCTCGTCGTCGTACGTGATCACGGCCAGTCCGCGGGTACCCGCACGCCCCGCGTCTGCAACCGCGGGTTCAGCCTGCTGACAGCCCCTCATGTCCGCCGTACCGCAGCCGAACGGGTCGGCCTAGACTGAGACTGTTTGATCATGTACTCGTCGAGTCGGAGGAACGAACACGCATGCGCTATCTCCCTTTGGGCAGTTCCGGTCTGCAGGTCTCCGCGGTCGGCCTCGGCTGCAACAACTTCGGCGGCCGACTCGACGCCCAGGCCACCCGCGCCGTCGTCGACGCCGCCCTGGACGCGGGCATCACCCTCCTCGACACCGCCGACATCTACGGCGGCGCCGGCGGCTCCGAGATCCACCTCGGGCAGGCCCTCAAGGGCCGCCGCGACCAGGTCGTCCTGGCCACGAAGTTCGGTTACGACGGCGTGGACATGAACTACGGGCCGGCCGCCGGATCCCGTGGCGGCCGCGCCTACATCCGGCGGGCCGTGGAGGAATCCCTGCGCCGCCTCGACACCGACCACATCGACCTCCTCCAGCTGCACAGCCCCGACCCGGCCACCCCGATCGCCGAGACCCTGGCCGCGCTCACCGAGCTCGTCGCCGAGGGCAAGGTCCGCTACATCGGGCACTCCAACCTCACCGGCTGGCAGCTCGCCGAAGCCGCCCACGTCGCCCGCGAGACGGGCTCGGCCCCCTTCGTCTCGGCGCAGAACGAGTGGTCGCTGCTGGAGCGGTCGGCCGAGCGCGAGCTGGTCCCGGCGGCCCTGCACTACGGCGTCGGTGTGCTCCCGTACTACCCGCTCGCCAACGGCCTGCTGACCGGCAAGATCCGCCGGGGCGCGCCCGTTCCGGCCGGCTCCCGCCTCGAAGGCCGCGACGCGTACCTCACCGACGAGCGCCTCGACGTGGTCGAGGCGCTGGCCGCGCTCGGCGAGAAGTACGACCGCAGCGTCCTCGAACTCGCCATCGGCTGGCTCTCCGCCCAGCCCGGCTGCGCCTCCGTCATCGCGGGGGCCACCTCCGCCGAGCAGGTACGTGCCAACGCGGCCGTCGCCGACCGCCCGCTGGAGACCGAGCTGCTCGCCGAGATCGACGCGATCGCGCCGCGCGTCGCCGTGTGACGGACGGCGGGCGGCGGGCGGCCACTGCGCTGCACCCTCCTCGGCGGCTTCCAGGGCGTCGGGACCAGTGCGGCGGACTGGTGGCCGCTCGCCGGCGCCGCGTCGAGGTGGTGAGCTTCCTACGCCGCCCACGACAGCGAAGCCGTCGAGGACATCCGGCCGTTCCTCGCCGGCTCACCTGTGCGCGTACGGAGGTGAGCGCGGCCGTGCCGGCCGTGTTCAGCCGCTCAGGCCGACGTGTCCTCGTCGTTCCAGTCGGGGGCCGTCGCCGTACCGGCGAGCCAGTCCCGGCGGAGGATCGCGTATCCGACCGCGTCATGGACCGTTCCGTCGGTCCCAGGCCATCCGTCCCGGTAGTGCGCCTCCTTGACGTACCCGCACCGCTGAAAGGTGCGGCGCATCGCCACGTTGTCCTGGCGCGTGGTGCCCTCGATCCGCCGGATCAGCGGGAACTCGGTGAACAGGTACCTCGTCAGCCAGGTCAGGGCCCGGGCGCCGACGCCCCGGCCCCGGTACCGGGAACCGATCCGCAGGTCGAACACGGGTGTCTCGTCACCCACGTCCATCAGGCGGATCAGCCCGAGCGTGTCGTCACCCGTGGTGATCCAGAACGCCCTGTTCCCGTCGCCGGAGTAGCGGCCGTCCGCAACCCACCGCTGCGCCTGATCCGGGTCGACGACGGCCGCGCCGTGGAACGGCCACCTGTCTCCGGTCAGGAAGTCGACGAGGGCATCGGCCTCGGAAGGGATGAAACGCCGGTAAGTGATCTCCACGCCCGGACTCTAGGGATTGAGGAGACCGACCCCAAACGATTTACCCGACTTCCGACTTCCGACTTCCGACTTTCGACTTCCGACTCCCGGCCCCGCTGCCCCGGCCCACCGGCCCCTCCGCCGTCCGATGCCGGATCTCAGCGTCGGACGGCGAACGGCGAACGGCGATCGCCGGGCGGTGGGCTCAGGACGTGATGTCCTTGCGGGAGAAGCCCCGGAAGGCGAGGGCGAACAGCACCAGCGCGTACGACACCGACACCACCGCTCCCTTGATCATTCCGCCCCACTCCAGCTGTGGCTGCAGGGCGTCCGCCCAGGCGAACTGCCAGTGCGCCGGCAGGAACTCGCGCCACGATCCGAGCGCCGTCACCGCGTCCAGCACATTGCCGACGATCGTCAGGCCGACCGCTCCGCCCACCGCACCCAGCGGCGCATCCGTCCGCGTGGACAGCCAGAACGCCAGGCCCGCCGTCACCAGCTGCGACACGAAGATGAAGGTCACCGCCAGCGCGAGCCGCGGCACGGTGTCCCCGGCCGCCAGGGCCCCGCCCGCCGGGAGCTTCAGCGGCCCCCACCCGTACGCGGCCGTGCCCGCCGCCAGCGCCACCACCGGCAACAGCACCATCGCCGCCAGACTGAAGCCCAGCGCCACGACCAGCTTGCTCCACAGGAGCCGCGCCCGCGGCACCGGCGAGGCCAGGAGATAGCGCAGCGAGGACCAGCTCGCCTCCGAGGCCACGGTGTCACCGCAGAACAGTGCCACCGGTACCACCAGCAGGAAGCCGGCCGACACGAACAGACAGGTCGCGGCGAAGTTCGCGCCGGAGGCCGTGGCCGTGTCGATCAGCGTGATGCGGTTGTTTCCGCCGCCCCGGCTGTCCGGTCCGCCACCCACCGCGAACGCGATGATCATGATGAAGGGCAGCGCGGCCAGCACACCGCCCATCACCAGGGTCCTCCGCCGGCGCCACTGCCGCAGCGCCTCCACGCGCAGCGGCAGCGTACGGCTCGCCCGGTAGCCCGGAGCCACCTCTCGTACCGTCTCGCGCACCGTCGTCGCCGTACTCACGCCGAACCTCCGATCAGGGTGAGGAACGCGTCCTCCAGTCGCCGGTGCGGCCCCACTCCGGTCACCGGCACCTCCAGCCGTACGAGTTCGGCGATCAGCCCCGCGGCCGTCGCGCCTTCGAGCCGTACGAGCAGCCCGTCGTCCGCGGCCACCACGGAACCCACGCCCTCCAGCGCCGCCACCTTCTCGACGCGCACCTCGTCCATCGGTTCCGCCAGCGTCACCAGCAGGGTGTCGCCGCCGCCGGTGATCTCGGCGACCTCGCCCGCCGCCACCCGCTGCCCGCGGTCCATGACCACCAGGTGCGTGCACGACTGCTCCACCTCCGACAGCAGGTGGCTGGAGACGATGACCGTCCGCCCGCCCGCGGCGTAGCGGATCATCACGTCCCGCATCTCTCGGATCTGCGGCGGGTCCAGACCGTTCGTCGGCTCGTCGAGGATCAGCAGGTCCGGCATCCCGAGCATGGCCTGCGCAATCGCGAGGCGCTGGCGCATGCCCTGCGAGTACGTGCGCACCGCGCGCTCCAGCGCGTCGCCGAGCCCCGCGATCTCCAGGGCCTCCGCCATGTGGGAGTCCTCGGCCGGCCGACCGGTGGCCTGCCAGTACAGCTCCAGATTGGCGCGGCCGGTCAGGTGCGGCAGGAATCCCGCGCCCTCCACGAAGGCCCCGACCCGCGAGAGCACCGGCGCCCCGGCCCGCACCGCGTGACCGAACACCCGGATCTCCCCGGCGTCCGGCGAGATCAGCCCCATCAGCATCCGCAGGGTGGTGGTCTTCCCGGCTCCGTTGGGCCCGAGCAGTCCCAGCACCTGTCCCTTCTCCACACGGAAGGACAGGCCCCGTACCGCGTACCGGTCCTGCGCCTTCGCATACCGCTTCGTCAGCCCCGTGATCTCCAGCAGTACGTCGGCCGACGCGGGGTCCGGCTGCGCCGCGCCCGCCCGGCCCCCAGAGGTCCCCCGGCCGGGCCGCCGGATTCCGAGCAGCGCCGCTGCCAGCGCCGCGGCGCCGAGCGGCAGCCCCCACGTCCAGGCGGGCAGCCCGACCGCGGCGGTCCGCACCTCAGCCGCGACGGGAACGGCCAGGGGGCCCTCCACCGCGACCGTGTAGGTGGCCGGCGCGGCCGGGGTCGCGTAGCCGAGATCGGTGGCCGCGACCACCAGCCGCAGCCGGTGACCGGCGGCGACGGAGTGGTCGATGGCCGGCAGCCTCAGCGGCACACTCACACCCTGCTGTGCGTTCTCCACGCGCACCGGGGCGACCAGCTGGCCGGGCAGCACCTGCTGCCGGCCGTCGGGCCCCACGTCGTACACCTTGCCGAACAGTACGGCCGAACCGTCCGCAGCCGTCGACCTCAACTTCAGGGTGACGGTCGGGGTCCCGGTGATCTGTACGTCCTCGGCGAGCGGCGCCGACTCGAAGCGGGCGTTCTGCCCGGGGAAGTCCAGCGAGAGCCCGGCTCCGAAGGCGGCGAGCTGCCCGCCGACGCCGGGCAGCGAGGACAGGGCGGGCGGCGCGCCGCCCGCCGGGTTGGCGAAGCTCTGCTCCCGCCCGGTCAGGGCGAATTCCCGCGGGCCGGACGTCAGCCCGGGGTAGTGGTCGCCGCTCGCGCCGCGCAGGGTGACCTGGCCGTCGGTGGAGTCGATGCCGCCGGAGCGCGAGACCCGGAAAGCGGGTCCGGCGCCCGCGCCCGCGTCCCCCTTCAGGTGGCGGTCGAACCAGGCGGCCACCCGGGCCTCGACCCGCTCCGCCTCGCGCATGCCGCCGTCGTGCCCGCCGGCCGCCCAGTCCACGGAGACGGGTGCGCCGTTCGCCGCGAGGGTCCGGGCCATGGCGTCGGCCTGGTCCAGCGGGAAGAGCGAGTCGTCCTGACCCTGCACGATGAGGGTCGGCACCTTGATCTTGTCGCCGACCGCGGAGGGGCTGCGCTGCTCCAGCAGGGCGCGGGCCTCCGGATCGGGCTTCCCGGCCACCGCGACGCGTTCGTACATCGCGCAGAGCTCGGGCTCGAACCGGCCGCAGCCGGGGGCGGCCGACGGGTCCTGGCCCTGCCCCGGCCGGGCCTGCTGCATGCCGCCGGACGAGCCGGTGGTGAAGAAGATGCCGGACCACAGCTTCTTGAAGACGCCGTTCGGGAAGAGGGCGTCCGCGAGGTTCCAGTAGGCGATCTGCGGAGCGATCGCGTCCACCCGCCGGTCGTGACCGGCGGCGAGCAGCGAGACCGCCCCGCCGTACGAGGCCCCCGACATGCCGACGCGCGGATCGCCGTCGCCGTCCAGCTGCACCTCCGGCCGGGCCGCGAGCCAGTCGATGAGCCGGGAGACGTCCTTGACCTCGTGCTCGGGGTCGTTCAGACCGATCCGTCCGCCGGAGCGGCCGAAGCCGCGCGCCGACCAGGTCAGGACCGCGTACCCGTCGCGGGCCAGCTGCTCGGCCTGCGCGCGGACATCGTCCTTGCTGCCGCCGAAACCGTGCCCGAGGAGCACGGCGGGGCGTTTCTCCGCGCCGTTCCCCCCGCCGCCCGCGGTGAAGTAGGAGGTGTCGATCCCGGCGCCGGGCATGTTCACGACCTGGTCCTGGCGGTGCACGGCAGGGGCGTCGCCGGCCGCGGACGCGGCCGTCCACGTACCGGCCCCCGCCACGACGGCGAGCGCGGCGGCGCCCGCGAACAGGCGGTCTCGGCGGCGCCGGGGCATTCGCAGCTTCATACGGGAACCCTAAAGGCACGGTCCCCGGCCTCCGAGCACCCACAGGCGTAACCCCTGACCTTCTCAAGGACCATGCCGCGGCCCGCGTGTACCGCACCTGCGGTACACGCGCCCGACCTGCGGGGGACGACGCACGGCGGGAGGATGGCCGCATGCTGCTGGCCGAGGTCGCACGTGTATCCCGGGAGGTCGCCGACACCTCCGCCCGGTCCCGCAAGACCGCCCTGCTCGCGGAGCTCTTCGCCGCCGCCCCGCCCGAGGAGGCCGGCCTGGTCATCTCCTACCTCGCGGGACGCCTTCCGCAGGGCCGTCCGGGCATCGGCTGGCGCATCCTCGGCCAGGAGACCGAACCGGCGCAGGTGCCCACCCTGACCGTCCGGGACGTCGACGCGGCGGTCGGCGAACTCGCCGCCGTCGCGGGCACCGGATCCGGGGCCCGCCGCAGCCGGATCATCGCCGCCCTGCTCGGCGCGGCCACCGAGGCCGAACAGGCGTTCCTGCGCAGCCTGCTGTCCGGCGAGGTGCGCCAGGGCGCGCTCGACGCGGTGGCCCTGGAGGGCGTGGCCGCGGCCGCCGGAGTACCGGCCGCCGACCTGCGCCGGGCGGTGATGCTGGACGGTTCGCTGCCCCGGGTGGCGGCGGCCGTACTGGCCGAAGGCGCAGCGGCGTTGCGCGACGTCGCCCTGCGCGTCGGACAGCCCGTGCAGCCGATGCTGGCGGGCACCGCCAAGTCGGTCGCCGAGGCGCTGGCCGCGCTCGGGCCGTGCGCGGTGGAGGAGAAGCTCGACGGCATCCGCGTGCAGGTCCACCGCGCGGGCGACGACGTACGGGTGTACACACGCTCCCTGGACGAGATCACCGGGCGGCTGCCGGAGGTTGCGGACGTGGCCCGGTCGCTGCCGGGGGAGCGGTTCATCCTCGACGGGGAGGTCATCGGCCGGTCGGCGGACGGCCGCCCGGTCCCCTTCCAGGAGATCGCGAGCCGGGTCGGCTCCCGTATCGACGTCGCGGCCGCCCGGAGGACACTCCCGGTGGTCCCCTGCTTCTTCGACGTCCTGGCCGTCGGCGACGACGTGCTGCTCGACCTCCCGGTCCGCGAGCGGTACGAGGTCCTGGCCGCCCTCGTGCCGGAGAGCGCCCGGGTCCGCCGCCTCGTCGTGCAGGACCCGCAGGCGCAGGCGGCCGAGGCCGAGGAGTTCTGGGCCGAGACACTGCGCCGCGGCCACGAAGGAGTCGTGGTCAAGGGCCTGGACTCGGCCTATGCGGCCGGCCGGCGCGGCAGGCACTGGCTCAAGGTGAAGCCGGTCCACACCCTGGACCTGGTGGTCCTCGCCGCCGAATGGGGGCACGGGCGGCGTACCGGACTGCTCTCGAACCTGCACCTCGGCGCGCGTGCCGCCGACGGCACGTACGCCATGCTCGGCAAGACCTTCAAGGGCCTCACGGACGAGATGCTGCGCTGGCAGACGGGGGCGCTGCGGGCTCTGGCGACGTCGGACGACGGCTTCACCGTGCGGGTGCGGCCCGAGCTGGTGGTGGAGATCGCCTACGACGGCCTGCAGCGCTCCCCGCGCTATCCCGCCGGGGTGGCCCTGCGCTTCGCGCGGGTGCTCAGGTACCGCCCGGACAAGGACGTGGATGAGGCCGACACGGTCGAAACGGTGCTGGGGGGCGCGATGCCGGGCGGCGCGGGCCCCGCTTGATCGGGGAGAGGGGCGCGGGCCCCGCGGGCCCCACGTGATCTGGGAGACGGGAGACGGGAGACCGGGCCTCAGGCCGCGAGTCGGTCCAGGAGCTGTGAGTGGTGCAGTCCGGCTATCGGCGCCAGCAGGTCCGGGTGGCGGAGCAGCGTGGCCGCCCGCCGGTCGTCGGGTGCGGGCTCGGTCAGCCGGCGGAAGGAGACGGGCAGGGCGCCGACATGGTCCGTGCCGCTCACGGCACACGCCGCGGCCGTGGCCAGGGCCGGCACGCTCAGCAGACACGCGGCCCAGCTGGCGACCACCTCGTCCACCCAGCTGCGCCACGCGTGGTCCTGCTCGTCCCCGGACGGGGTGTCGGCGGCGTCCGATCCGGTGATCCAGTCGAGCCTGCCGGAGCCGCCGGGGCCGGTCAGCGCCACCAGCTGGACATCGAGTTCCGTCGGATAGCGGAGCCATGCCGCGAGGGTGACGGCCTGGCGCGACTGGGCCTCGGCGAGGCTGCGCTCGAGGGCGCCCTGCCCGGAGGGGTACGCGCGGGTGAGCCAGTGCGCCGTCGCCGCTATGAGCGGTGACAACGAGAGGTCGGTGGGCACGTCAGACCTCCAGGGCGGTGCGGGAAGGAAGCATCACCTTAACGGCGGTATCCACCCGAAAGGAACGGATATGGATCGGTTCCCCGCGTGGCGTGGGCCACAGGTGGCCGACCGGGTCCTACGGGGGCCGGCGGGGCAGATCGGGGCCGGCGGGGCCGACACGCTGGCCGACGTCAATCCCGGGCGTGTCCTCCGTCATGGATTTCAGTGGTCTGCGTGGCCGAGCAGAGCCAGGCCGAACACTGATCGAGGAGAACGCGATGGGACATGGCGGCGACGTCATCGCAGAGCTGACCACCGACCACCGGGAGGTGGAGGAGATCTTCGGAAAGATCGAGGCGCTGCCCTCCGGGGACGCCCGCAGGAAGCACCACGCCGACCAGGTGATCATGGAGCTGGTCCGGCACTCCGTCGCGGAGGAGTCCTATCTGTACCCCGCCGTACGGAAGCAGCTGCCCAACGGCGACGCGCTGGCCGACAGGGAGCTCGAGGACCACGCGACGGCCGAGCGCACCATGAAGGACCTGGAGGGCTGTGACGCCGACGACCCCCGGTTCGACACGCTGATGATGAGGCTGATGGCCGAGATCCGCGAACACGTCGCCGACGAGGAGGAGAACCTCTTCCCGCAACTGCGGACCGCGTGCACCCCGGAGATGCTCGGCGAGCTGGGCGACAAGGTCAGGACCGCCAAGAAGACGGCCCCGACCCGCCCCCACCCCTCCGCCCCGGACACGCCGCCCGCCAACAAGCTCCTCGCTCCGGGCGTGGGCCTCGTCGACCGCCTGCGCGACATGATGAGCGGCCGCGGCAAGGAGTCCTGACACCAGCGGTACGGGGTTGCCCGGTACGGGGCGGTCCACGGCCACGATCTGCCCGCCGCCATCCGTGTGCGACGGGACGCCGTGTCCCCGGGCCCCCCGTGCCGCTCCTTGGGCCGGTGGGCTGACGTTCCGGATTCCGTACCGTTCTCGCAGGCAGTGCCTCGTGCCGCGGCTACTTCCGCCGCGGCGGAGCCACCAGAAACTCCGCGATGCGATCACCCCAGGTACGGATGTCCGCGCGCGTCTGCGAAACGTGCAGGTCCGCCCCGGGCAGGGACTCGGCAAGGGTGTGCGCCGTGGACAGAGGGTGCCCGGGGTCGTCCGCCCAGGTCAGGATCAGGGTGGGCAGGCGCAGTCCGGCGATCCGGGCGGGTGGCGGCAGGTCGGACCGGGCCAGGCCGCGCAGGACGGACGGCAGGACCCCCTCGGGGGGCGTCGGGGGGAACTCGGGAACGTCCGACACCACTGCGGGCGGCTGCTGCCGCCTCTTGGCGAGCCAGGCGTCCAGCCCCTCCCGCGCGACCGTCTCGGCCGACCTCCGGTTGGCGTGGGCGTGCGCCGCCCGCGTCGTCCACGCCGTCGGGGGGATGAGCAGGACCAGCCGGGAGAACCGCTCGGGCGCCCGCACCGCCGCGTGCAGCAGAGTGCCGCACCCCATCGAGGCGCCCATGCCGTCAACGGCCTCGGCGGCGCCCAGATGATCCAGCAGCGCCAGCAGGTCGTCGGCCAGGGAAGAGTAGGTGTAGTCGGCGTCCGAGGGGCCGCCCGTGGACCTTCCGTGGGCTCGCGCGTCGTAGCGGACCAGGCGGCGCCCCGCGTTCAGGACGGGTGTCCAGTCGAAGAGGCCCATCCGGTCCTCGACGGACTGGCTGACGAAGCCGCCGTGCGCGTAGACGGCCAGCGGCCCTGCACCCGCATCGTCGAAGACCAGTCGCGCCCCGCGATGGACGAAGTGGCCTTCCCTGACGACATGCAGTCCCTCTGGGCCCATGGTGTGCGTCCCTCCGGCGCCCCCTGGGTCGATCGTACGACGGCCCCGCCCTGCGGACAGCTCCTGGCCGGTGGGCCGGTTTGCCTCAGAGGCAAGCTGGATTGCCAGAAAGGCAAGATTCTGACTCAATCGGGGGCATGAAACCCGGTCCTGCCCCCGGCCCCGAAAACGCGGCCGGCGAGCTGCCCGCCGTGGCGCCGCAACTGCGCGAACTGCGCCGCCGCGCCGGGCTCACCCTGGAGGCCGCCGCCGCACGGGCCCGGCTCTCGCCCGCCCACCTGTCCCGCCTGGAGACCGGCCGGCGCCAGCCCTCGCTGCCGCTTCTGCTCGGGCTCGCCCGCACCTACGGTACGACGGTCTCCGAGCTGCTCGGCGAGACCCCCGCCGTCGCCGATCCCATCGTACGGGCCGGCGGTCCGGGGGCTCGCGAGGCCGACGGATGGACGTACTGGCGGGCGGGCGGCCCGGGGCGCGGGATGCAGGCACTTCGCGTGCACGTGCCCCACGGGCGCAGCCAGGGCGATCTGGTCCGCGTACATCCCGGGGAGGAGTGGCTGTACGTCCTCGACGGACGGCTGCGGCTGCACCTGGGGGAGGCGGAGCACCTGCTGGAGCCTGGGGACAGCGCCCACTTCGACTCGCTCACGCCCCACCGGATCGGCGCGTCCTCCTCGGGCGGGGCCGACCTGCTCTTCGTCCACACCCTGCTGCAGAGCAGCCTTGCCGGGCTGTGCCTCGGCGGCGCCACCACGACCACGCACGACCGATAGCGGAGGAGCCGTACCCATGTCCCAAGGAGAGAACCCCGTGACCATACGGGCGCGCTTCGAGTCCAAGTTCCCGCGCGGCCTCGTGATCCGGCTGATCGCCTACTTGTTCGTCGGTCACCTCTTCGCCTTCTTCGTCTACCTCCTCTTCGTCCTCGGAGGCCGCAACCAATAACCCTCCACGCCGCACGACTCTGGAAACGTGCAGGCCCTGTGGCTACCCTCCGCGCATGATTTCCACGGTTGTCTGGGGTACCGGCAACGTCGGCCGTCTGGCCATTCGCGCCGTCGCAGCCCATCCCGCGCTCGAACTCAGCGCAGTCATCGTCCACGATCCAGCCAAGGCCGGCCGCGACGCGGGCGAACTCGGCGCACTCGACCACCTGCTGGGGGTCGCGGCCACCGACGACATCGAGGCCGTACTGGCCGCCCGGCCCCGGGCCGTGGTGTACGCCGCGTCCGGGGACACCCGCCCCGACGACGCCCTCGCCGACATCACCCGGGCGATCCGCTCCGGCGCGGTCGTCGTCAGCCCCGCCCTGTACCCGCTCTACGACCACCGCAGCGCCCCGCCGGAGTTCCGCGCCCCGGTGCTCGCCGCCATCGAGCAGGGCGGCGGCTCGCTCTTCGCCTCCGGCGTCGACCCCGGCTGGGGCAACGACGTACTCCCGCTCCTGCTCAGCGGACTCGGCACGACCATCGACGTCATCCGCTGCCAGGAGATCTTCGACTACTCCACCTACGAGCAGCCGGACTCGGTCCGTTACCTCGTGGGCATGGGCCAGCCCATGGACTACGAGCCGATGATGCTCATGCCCTCGATCCCGACCATGGTGTGGGGCGGGCAGATACGGATGATGGCCCGGGCACTCGGCGTCGAACTCGACGAGATCCGCGAGACGTCGCAGCGGCGCGCGCTCGACACCACCGTGACCACCCGGACCATGGGCGATTTCGAGGCCGGCACCCAGGGCGCGATCCGCTTCGAGGTGCAGGGCATCGTCGGGGGCGAGCCCCGCATCGTCATCGAGCACGTCACCCGCATCCACGCCTCGTGCGCACCGGACTGGCCGTCGCCGCCCGGCGGCGGCGACGGCGCCCACCGGGTCGTCATCGAGGGCAGCCCCCGTATCGAGGTCACCATCGAGGCCACCGACGAGGGCGAGAACCGCTCGGCCGGCGGCAACGCCACCGCCGTCGGCCGTCTGGTCGGTGCCATCGACTGGCTCACCGAGGCGAAGCCCGGACTCTACGACGCCCTGGACGTCCCGCTGCGCCCCGCCATCGGCAGACTCGGAAGGAAGCAGTCATGAGGATCGACATCCCCGAAGGCCAACACCCGATCGAATACGTGTGGGGCGACATGGTCCCCGGCATCGGCATGGCCGCCGCGAACTTCTCGCTGTCGGTGTACGCCCACACCACCCTGGGCCTGCGCGAGTTCGAGGCGGCCCGGCTGCGCGTCGCACAGATCAACGGGTGCGTCTTCTGCCTCGACTGGCGCACGGAACGGGAGGGGGAGAAGGTCGAGGAGGAGTTCTCCGAGGCGGTCACCGAGTGGCGGTCCACCGACGCCTTCGACGAGCGCACGCGGCTGGCGGCGGAGTACGCCGAGCGCTACACGCTCGACCACCACGGGCTCGACGAGGAGTTCTGGGACCGGATGACCGCGCACTACAGCCAGCTCGAGATCGTGGAGCTGACGATGAGCCTCGGGTCCTGGCTGGCCTTCGGCCGGCTCAACCACGTGCTCGGGCTCGACAGCGTCTGCATGCTGCCCGGGCACTGAGCGGAGGGGAACAGACGGCGAAAAAGGGGCCGTTCGGTGCGTCCGAACGGCCCCGGCCGCTGGGGGGAGGGTGCGGCCCTACGGGAGGTCGGTGGCGATGATCTTCTCGATGTTGCGCTCGGCGAGCGCCGTGATGGTGACGAACGGGTTGACGCTGGCGTTTCCGGGGATCAGCGCGCCGTCGATCACGTAAAGGCCGTTGTAGCCGTGCAGGCGGCCGTAGTTGTCGGTGGCCATGTTCAGGACCGCGCCGCCGAGTGGGTGGTAGGTGAGGGTGTCGTGCCAGATCTTGTTGCCGCCGAACAGGTCGTACCGGTAGATCGTCCCCTCCTTCGAGTTGATCTTGTCGAAGATCGTCTTGGCCATGCCGATGGACGACTGCTTCCAGGCGGTCTGCCAGCTCAGGTCGGCCGTGCCCGTCGCGGCGTTCCAAGTGAACTCGGCCCGGTTCGGGTTCTTCGTGATGGACAGGTAGAAGGAGGCGTACGTCTCGATTCCGGTGGGCAGCGGCGCGACCTCGGCGAACGCGCCGCCGGCGTCCCAGTTGTCGATGCCGGAGCAGGGAATGGTCGACTGGAGCTTGCCGGTCGGGTCCCACATGTGGTTGGCGCGGCCGCACATGACGTTGCCGTTCTCGCCCCAGCCCTTGCCGACCTCGCCGTTGAGGTTCGCCAGCGCTCCGGTGGCCTTCAGCTTGACCAGGAGCTTGCTGGTGCCGACGCTGCCGGCCGCGAAGAACACCCGGTCCGCGGTCACGGTCTTGGTGGCCACGGTGTCGCCGGTGGTGTTGATCTGGTCGATGGTGACCGTGTAGCCGCCGGTGGCGGCGGGGGACACCGAGGTGACTTTGTGCAGCGGCGAGATGGCGACCCGGCCCGTGGCCCTGGCCTGGGCGAGGTAGGTCTGCACCAGCGACTTCTTGCCGTGGTTGTTGCCGTAGAGGATCTCACCGCCCAGGGCCGACTTGGTGGCGGTGCCGGCCGCCTCCCGCTTCATGTAGTCCCAGTCGTACACGTCGGGTACGAAGGTCCAGGCGAAGCCGGAACGCTGGGCGTGCTTGCGGCCGACCCGGGAGAACTGGTAGCAGTCGGCGGTGTCGAACCAGGCCGGGTCGATCATCCCGACCCCGAGCCCGGCGTTGGCCCGCGGGTAGTAGGTGTCGTACATCTCGTCGGCGTTCACCGACGGGAGGACGGTGGCGAAGTTCGCACGCTTCGGCGTGACCGCCATGCCGCCGTTGACCAGCGAACCGCCGCCGACGCCGCGGCCCTGGTAGACCGTGATGCCGGCGAAGTCCTCGGCGTCCAGGATCCCCGTGTACTTGGGGACGTCCTTGTCGATCGGGAAGCCGAGGAAGTTGCTGAGGGGCGCCTTGGTCCTGGTGCGGAGCCAGAACGACCGGTAGTCCGGGCTGGTCACCTTCGGGAAGATCTTGCCGTCGGAGCCCGGGGTGTCCCAGGACATGCCCATCTCGATCATCTGGACGTCCACGCCCGCCTGCGCGAGCCGCAGGGCCGCGACGGAGCCGCCGTATCCGGTGCCGATGACCAGGGCCGGAACGCGGGTGCCGTCGGCGATCGAGCCGGGCGGGGCGGCAGCCTGAGCCGGAGTGATGTGGCCGGCCAGCGCCACGGCTCCAATTATAGAACCTGTTCTACCCAGGAACCCGCGACGTGATATCCCGTTGAAGCCTTTGCCGGGCAGGGATCTGTCACTCATGTGACGTTCCTCACTCTTGGGGGAATGGGAACGAGTTCTACTGCTGCCCGCGTGTGAAGTCACTACATACGTCTAGGTAACTTTCGGTCGATTGCCCGTTGGGGTCCTGCCAGCTGGTGCGCGCCCAGCAGCAACGGCAGGGAGGCGGTGAACAGATCGCGGGCCCGCCGCACGCGCGCCACACACACGAGTCCGACGGCGGCGACGGCCGTGCCCGCCGCCAGATCCGCCGTCGCGCTCCAGCACACGGGGATCAGCCCTGGCTCGTCTCCCGCGGAGGTTCGAGTGGCGGCGAGGTCACCGCGCAGTGCGTGTGGCACTGCGGGTGGCAGGCACCGGGGGCGGGAGAGCGTACGGTCGCCCAGGCCACGACGGCCCCGGCCACGAGCGCCCCGGCGCACCAGGGCATGGCCCGCCCGAATGCGGCGTCGAACTGGGTGGCGGAGAGGTACGACTCCGGCCCCATCCCGGCCAGCAGCGGCAGCGCCGCCACGGCGAGCAGCCCGGCGGCACGCGCCGCCGCGTTGTTGATCCCGCTGGCCAGGCCCGCCCGGCCCGGGTCCACCGAAGCCAGCACGGTCGCCGTCAGCGGGGCCACCAGGATCACCAGGCCCATGCCCATGACCAGCATCGCGGGCAGGACGTCCCGCACGTATGAGGCGGCCGGACCCACCCGCAGCATCAGCAGCGTCCCGGCCGCGCACAGCAGCGGTCCCACGGTGAGCGGGATGCGCGGCCCGATCCGCTCCCCGAGCTCGCCCGAGCGGGCCGACAGGAGCAGCATCAGTACGGTCGTCGGCAGCACCGCGGCCCCGGCGGCCATCGCGGAGTACCCGGACACCACCTGGAGCTGGAGCACGACGAGGAAGAAGAACCCGCCGAGGGCCGCGTACACGCACAGGGTGACGAGGTTGACGGCGGTGAACTGCCGCGACGCGAAGATGTCAGGCGGCACCATCGGGTCGGGCCGCCGCCGTTCAACGAAGACGAAGGCGACGCCCAGCAGGACTCCGCCCACCGCCGTGACGGTGACCGCCGCCGATCCGGTCGGGGCCTCGATCAGTGCGTAGGTGATCAATCCCAGGGAGCCCGCGCCCAGTATCGCGCCGGCCACGTCGAACCGCCCGTGCGCCTGCGGGTCCCGTGATTCCGGTACGTGCCGCAGCGCCACCGGCACGCACACCGCGGCCACCGGAACGTTCAGCAGGAACACCCATCGCCAGCCCGGGCCGTCCACCAGCCAGCCGCCGAGGAACGGGCCCACGGCCGCGCCCACCCCGCCGAACCCCGACCACAGGCCCACCGCCCGGCCCCGGTCCTCGGCCCGGATCGAGCCCTGGATCAGGGCGAGCGACCCGGGGGTCAGCAGCGCCCCGCCGACACCCTGCAGGGCACGGGCGGCGATCAGCACCCCGGCGTTCGGCGCGATGCCGCACAGCAGCGACCCCACCGCGAACCACACCACGCCGAGCACGAAGATCCGGCGCCTCCCGAAACGGTCGCTGAGCGCCCCGCCGACCAGGATCAGCCCGGCCAGGGTCAGCAGATACGCGTTCACCGTCCACTGGAGAACCGCCAGATCGGCGTGGAGATCCTGCCCGATGCGCGGGAGCGCCACGTTCACCACGGTCGAGTCGAGCATGGCCATCGTCGAGCCGAGCACGGTGGTCAGCAGGATCCAGCGGCCCCGCGCGGACGCCAGGTGGACGGCGGGGACGGGCGGCTCGGGGAGCGCGGTCATGACTTCAGGCTGGCCCGCGCGGCCGGGAAGGGCCACCGGACGGGCGGATGGCCGGGAAGGGGGGCACCGGCCGGGAAGGGGGGCACCGGCCGGGCCGGATGCGGCTCATTTGGCCCTCTTGTAATGAGCATGACCTCTCCTTCACCATGACCCGCGCACGTCACGCGCACCCTTCCCGCACAACCCGCACACGGCGTACGAGGAGACAACACGTGGCCCAACGCGACAACCGGTCCTCACGAGCCTTACGGCCCACAAGGCCATCAAGGCCATCAAGGCCCGCACGGTCCTTACGCGCGGCGCTCGCCGCACTCACCTCGGTCCTGCTCCTCCCGCTCGGCGCGGGCGTCGCCACGGCCGCGCAGGACCCCGGCCCCACCGCCCCGAGCGCGGCCGAGCGCAAGATCGAACCCAAGCTCCGCGCCCAGCTCGACGACTCCGCCAAGGCCGTCTTCTGGGTGTACCTCGACAGCGCCGCCGACCTCACCGCCGCGGGGAGGCAGCAGACCCGCGCCGCCAAGGCCGAGACGGTCCTGCGGACCAAGAAGGACCACGCCGCGCGCAGCCAGGCCGGGGTCGTCAAGGCCGTGGAGGGAGCCGGGGCCGAGTACACCTCGTACTGGATCGTGAACGCCGTACGCGTCGTCGGCAGCCAGAAGCTCGCCGGGGCCCTCGCGCAGCGTCCCGAGGTCGCCCGAATCGACGCCGACGACAAGGTCGACCTCCCCAAGCCCGTCGAGGGCAAGCAGGAGAAGGCCCTCGCCGACGCCGTCGAGTGGAACATCGACCGGATCAAGGCCCCGCAGGTATGGGACCAGCTGGGCGTGCGCGGTGAGGGCATCGTCGTCGCGAACATCGACAGCGGCGTCGACTACACGCACCCGGCCGTGAACGGCCGGTACCGCGGCAAGAAGGCGGACGGTACGTACGACCACGCCTACAACTGGTTCGACCCGGCGGGCGTCTGCGCCGGTGCGGCCCCGTGCGACAACAACGACCACGGCACCCACACCATGGGCACGATGGTCGGCGACGACGGCGGCGCCAACAAGATCGGCGTGGCCCCCGGTGCCACCTGGATCGCCGCCAAGGGCTGTGAGTCCAACTCCTGCTCCGAGGCCTCCCTGCTCGCCTCCGGTCAGTGGATCGTCGCGCCGACCGACGCGAGCGGCCAGAACCCGCGTCCCGACCTCGCCCCGCACATCGTCAACAACTCCTGGGGCGGTCCCGGCGGCGACACCTGGTACCAGCAGATCGTCGACACCTGGCGGGCCGCCGGCATCTTCCCGGCCTTCTCCAACGGGAACGCCGGCCCGAGCTGCTCGACCAGTGGCTCACCCGGCGACTACGCGAGCTCCTACAGCTCCGGCGCCTTCGACATCAACAACACGATCGCGTCGTTCTCCTCGCGCGGTGCGGGCCCCGGCGGCATCATCAAGCCGAACATCGCCGCGCCGGGCGTGAACGTGCGTTCCTCCGTTCCCGGCGGCGCGTACGAGGCCTTCTCCGGCACCTCCATGGCCTCGCCGCACACCGCCGCCGCCGTGGCCCTGCTCTGGTCCGCCGCACCCGCCCTCGAAGGTGACGTCGCCCAGACCGAGTCGCTGCTGGACGGCACCGCCCAGGACACCGACAACAGCCAGTGCGGCGGCACGCCCGCCGACAACAACGTCTTCGGCGAGGGCAAGCTCGACGTGCTCGCCGCCGTGAACGCCGCCCCGCGCGGCGCGATCGGCGCACTCGGCGGCACGGTCCGCTCCGGCGGCCAGCCGCTCGCGGGTGTGAAGATCACCGCCGACGGCGCGATCGACCGCACGACCACGACGGCGCCGGACGGCAGCTACTCCTTCCCCTCCCTCTCGGTGGGCGACTACTCGCTGACCGCCGTCAAGTTCGGCTACGGACAGCAGACCGCGACGGCCACGGTGACCGAGAACGCCACCGCGACCGGCGACTTCAGCCTGACCCAGGCGGCCTCCGGCAAGCTCACCGGCACGGTCTCCTCGGCCGCCGGGCCCGCCGCGGGCGCCTCCGTCACCATTGCGGACACCCCGGTGACCGCGACCGCCGACGCACAGGGCCGCTTCGAGGTCACCCTCCCGCACGGGACGTACGACGTCAGCGCCACGCACGCCTCCCGCTGCCTCACGGGTGGCACGGCCAAGGTCACCGTCGCCGGCGACGCCACGGTCGCGGTGAATCTGCCCGAGCGCACCGACGGCTACGGCTACGCCTGCGCCACCGCCGGCGACCGCCCGTACGCCGCGGGGAGCCGACAGCTGGCGCTCACCGGTGACAACACCACCGAGCGCGTCGACCTCCCGTTCCCGCTGCCGCTGTACGGGAAGACGTACGGCCAGGCCTGGATCGGTACGAACGGCACCGTCAACTTCGGCGGCAACCACACCGGCGACGTCAACGGGGACCTCCCGAGCGCGGCCACGCCCAACGCGGCCCTGTACCCGTTCTGGGACGACCTGGTCGTCGGCGCGGCGGGCAGCGGCTCCGGCGTCTTCACCGCCGTCACCGGTACCGCCCCGCACCGGAGTTACGTGATCGAGTGGCGCCAGGTGTCCCACTGGTCCGCGCAGGCCGACACGTTCTCCTTCTCGGCGGCGATCGGCGAGGACGGCACCGTCTCGTACTCCTACAAGGGGACCGGCGGCACCGGAATCAAGGGCGGCTCCACGGCCACGGTCGGCGTGGAGAACGCGGCCGGGACCGACGCCTTCAAGTACTCCTTCAACACCGCGGCCATCACCGACGGCCTGTCCATCGGCTTCCGCACCACCAAGAGCGGTGTGGTGGCGGGACGGGTGCTCGACGCCAACGACGGCAACGGCGTCGCGGGCGCCACGGTGACCGTCGGCACCGGCGACTCGGCGGTGTCGGCGACCACGGCGGCGGACGGCGGCTACGTCGTCCAGAGCCCGTCGGGCTCGCGGGCCGTCTCCCTGGCGGCGCCGCAGTACGAGCCCGCCGCGGCGACGGTGGACGTGAAGGCCGCCGACGTCACGACGGTCACGCAGTCCCTGCGCACCGGCAGGGTGACGCCGTCCACGCCGTCCGTGGAGGTCGTCCTCCCGGCGAACCAGCAGCGGACGCGGAGCCTGGACCTGACCAACCCGGGCCTCGGCACGGCGTTCACGGTGTCCGAGGAAGCGGCCTGGCTGACCGCCACGCCCGCGGGCGGGGACCTCCCGACGGGTGCGAAGATCCCGGTCACGCTGTCGGTGGACACCACGGGGCTGACCCCGGGGGCGGTCCTTACGGCGAACCTGAAGATCACCTCGGCGAGCGGCCGCACGCCGGTCCTCACCGTCCCGGTCAAGGTCGTCGTCCCGCGCTACCAGGTCGCCCTGGACGCGGGCTCCGGCTACACGAGCACGGACAGCCTGGGTGACGCCTGGTCCCCGGACCGCAGGTACAGCGCCGGCTCCTACGGCTACCAGGGCGACGGCACCGTCCAGTCCACCGGCCGCACGATCGCCGGCACGGACGACCAGAGGCTGTTCCGCAACGCCCGCGAGGGCATGTACGAGTACCGCTTCGACAACGTCCCGAACGGCACCTACACGGTGGAGCTGGGCTTCGCGGAGCTCTCCTCGACCAAGCCGAACAAGCGCGTCTTCGACGTCCTGGCCGAGGGAACGCAGGTCCTGCCCTCCCTGGACATCTCCCTGGAGGCGGGTACCTACAAGGCCCTGACCCGTACGTACACGGTCACGGTCACCGACGGAGTGCTCAACGTCCGCTTCATCACGCACAAGGGATTCGGCAAGCCCCTGCTGAACACCCTGCGGGTGACCGACCGGCCTGACAAGAGCTGACCCAGC
The DNA here is from genome assembly GCF_053610945.1 of Streptomyces sp. NPDC054849. NCBI lineage: Bacteria > Bacillati > Actinomycetota > Actinomycetes > Kitasatosporales > Streptomycetaceae > Streptomyces > Streptomyces sp. NPDC054849. Next base: position 3,619 of record NZ_JBSGZI010000006.1, on the reverse strand, counting down.
GGGTCGGACACAAGGGGGGCGGGGTGCCCGCGGGCGCCCCGCCCCTCCCGTACGGCTCCGGCCCCTGGTGCCCCGGCATTCGGGTGGCGGGGCCCGTGACTTCGCCGCGACGCGCCGGTGGCCCGGCGCCGCGCTCGTTAACGTGAGGAACCATGACGCTCCTGAGCGACCAGGCCGACGCCGTCCGGGCTCTCGTGGAATCCGCCGACCCCGGGGCGGTGTGGGCCGTCGGCGGACCCGACGGCCTCCAGGCGGGGTCGGACAGCGCAGACGCCCCGGCCGCGGTTTTCGACGTCGGCGGCCTGACCGCCGTCCTCGCGCTGTGGCCGGTCGTCGGAAGCCTCGTCGACGAAGGCGCGCTGCGGCTGCACACCCCGCTCGCCGCCTACGGTGACGAGGCCGCCGCAGGCACCCCCGCCGGGACCACCGCACACCAGCTCCTGACGCACCCCGCCGGGACAGCCGCCCTCACCCGCCTTGCCGAGCACCTCTCCGGCAGCCCGCTGGCCGACCTCGCGGCCACCCGCGTGTGGCGCCCCCTCGGCATGGCCGGGACCCGGTTCGCCGACGGCACCCTCCGTGCGCCGCTCGCCGACCTCGTCCGCTTCCTGCGCCACCTCCTCGTCCCGGAGGGCCCGGCTGACCCGCAGGGTCCGGCTGATGCGAAGGGCCCGGCTGCTCCGCACGGTCCGGCTGACGCGGAGGGCCCGGCTGCTCCGCACGGTCCGGCTGACCCGGACGGCTCGACCGACCAAGGCGGCTCGGCCGCCCCGGGCGGTTCGACCGCCATCACCCGGGCCTGGACCGCCGAGTCCCTCCGCATCCGCACCGGCGAGCTCACCCCCGCCCGGGGCCTGCTCTGGCACCCAGCCCCCCACGGAGTCTGGACCCACCACGCCCCGACGGACCCCGGCCCGGCCCTCTGGATCTCCCCGCGGCACCATCGCTGGGCGATCCTCCTGCCGACCGCCACCCGCAACTCGCTCCGTACCACGTTCAGGGATGCCGTCTTCGCTCCAACTCCCTCCAAGCAAAGTGATGTCGTGTGAGATTCCGGCTGTCGTCATCCGGAGAGGTCACGGCTGTATGAGGAAGACCCGCCCACGCGACCGCGAGGTGCCCGGGCCGCCACCCACCGCCTGGAACGAGATCACACCCGGCCTGTGGATGGGCGGCCACTACCGGACCGACCCGGCCGGAGGCCTGCGGCCCGCCGTCGTGGCGGACGAGTTCGACCTCGTCATCAGCCTCTTCACCCGGACCGGTCACGGCCCCGGCCCGCGCGCCGAGCACGTCGTGGCGCACATGCCGGACGCCGCCCTCACCGCCGCCCAGCTCCGCACCGTCCGGCGCCTCGCCCGTACGGCCGGACTCGCCCTCGACACCGGCCTCACCACGCTCGTCCGCTGCCACTCGGGCTACAACAGGTCCGGCCTCGTCGTCGCCCAGTGCCTCGTCGACCGGGGCCTGACGCCCGCCGAGGCCATCGCCCTCGTGCGCCGCCGGCGCTCTCCGTGGGCCCTGCACAACGCCACCTTCACCTCCTACCTCGCCACCGGACTCGACGTCGTGGCCCAGTTGGTCGAGCTGGACCCCCTGGCGTAGTCCTCGGGGCGCGCGGTCCGGAGGCGGGACGTACGGTGATGCCGATGTCACCGACCGGTGTTGTTCCCGCTGCGGAGGTACACGGATGCGTACGGTCCAAGGGGTCGCCCTCGACGGGCTCAGGGCCCGGGTACGGGCCCTGGCCGAGCGGACCCGGCGGCCCGTGCGGCCGTCCGGTCCGCCGGTGCGGTCCGCGTCCGGCGACGCCCGGGTGACCGGTGCGCCCGCCACCCGGCCTCGCACGGAGCGCGCCGGCCGCTCGCCCCGTCGTGAAGCGCCGCCCGCGGACCGCGGGCCGGCCGTGCGGGGGTCCGGCGCGGGGGCCCCCGACCGGCGGGCGTCCGTGAAGGAATCGTTCCGGCAGGCGGCCGCCGCCCCCCGAGCCGCCGCCCTGGCCGCCCTCGGCTCCGTCCTGCGCGGCTTCGTCCGCCCGGGCTCCCGCCGCCCCGGCGCCGTGCGCGCGTCCGCCGCCGCGCTGCGCGCCCTGCGCGCCCGCCACGGGGACGCTCCCGCCCTCGTACGCACCCGGTCGGGGCGGACGGTCCTGGTCCTCCTCGACCCGGAGGACCTGCGCCGGTTCTACGCCGAACCCGTCAGCGTCCTCGCGGTCGACCAGCCGGAGAAGTGCCGCGGCCCGATCGAGCCGGAACCGGCCGGGGCGGGCTGCTCCCGCGGCGAACTGCGCTCCGAACGGCGGCAGATCAGCGCCGAGGTACTGGGCGCGGGCCTGCCCGTGCACCCCTCGTACGGGCCGTACCTCGCTGCCGTCACGGAGGAGGCCGGGGAGCTGACCGCCACCCGCACCCTGGAACTCGCCCGCGCCCGGCGCGCCGTGAACCGGGTCGCGCGGCGGATCGTGCTCGGTGACGCCGCCGCCGCGGACGAGGAGCTCACCGGATGGCTCACCCAGCTGCGCGCCGAGGGCCGGAACCCGCGCAGCGGCAGGGTGCGCGCCGCCCGATCCGTGGACGACAAGGCCCGCGCCCGCATCGAGGAGTACGCCCGCCGTGCCGACGGCGACACCCTCGTCGCACGGGCCGCCCGTCACGACGACCCCACCGGCAGCCTCGACCCCGTCGCGCAGGCCCAGCACTGGCTGCTGGCCATGGACGCGGTACCGGACACGCTGCTGCGCACCCTGCTGCTGCTCGCCGCGCACCCCGCCGAACAGGCCACGGCCGCGGCCGAAGCGGCGGCCGAAGCCGCCGCCGGGCCGGACCGGGGCCAACTGCCGAGGCTGCGGGCCTGCGTCCGGGAGACCCTGCGCCTGTACCCGGTGGTGCCCGACCTGATGCGCGTCACCCGCACCGAGACGCAATGGCGGGGCGTCCGCTACCCGGCAGGCACCTCGGTGCTGCTGCCCGCCGCGTTCCACCAGCGCGACCCCGAACGGGTACCGGCCGCGCACGTGTTCGTACCGGGCCGCTGGAAGAACCCGAGCGCGGACCAGGACATCCGGATGGCGCCCTTCAGTCACGGCGGCGGGCGCTGCCCGGGCGACCAGCTCGGGTTGATGATCACCGCCGCGCTCTGTGCCGAGGTGCTGTGGAGCCATCGGGTGGCAGGCGCCCGGCCGGCCTTGGACCCGGTGGGACCGCTGCCCGCGACGCTCGACCCGCACGGCATCCGGCTCACCCTCACCCGCCGCTGACGGCGCCTGAAACCCCAGCCCCAGACCCCACCCCAGACCCCTGGCGAACCCCCCGAGGATGCCATGCCCGACGCCGCGACCTCTGCGTCCACCGCCCCGGACGTCGACCAGCTCGACGCCCCGTGCCGCGCTCTTGCCGAGGCCGCCGACGCGGTCGGCGAGGCCGCCCGCTACGCCTCCGGCCTGGCCCTCGGCGCCCGCCTGCCCGCAGCCGCCCTCGCCCGGGGAGGCCGCACCAGGCGCGGCTGGCGCACCCTGATGCGTACCCTCACCGACCCGGCGGGCCTCGGCTGGGCCCCGCGCGGCCGGGGCGTGGCCCGGGCCGGGGGGCGGGCCGGGCGCGGCGCCGGGCCCGGGGGGGCC